>JAYWHS010001177.1:0-24629 GCA_043777635.1 Kofleriaceae bacterium
CGCGCGTTAGTGGGCTCGGTTGCCGATCAGTTGTTGCGCCAGACCCGGTTGCCAGTGATGGTGTTGCGGCCGTCGAGCTAGCGCATCACCACGGGGCCGGTTTGTAGTCCTTAATAAAGATGCCCCACACATGCTTGCCGGTGTTGATGCCATGGAACAAGGGATCAACGATGCGCGCGGCACCGTCGACGATGTCGAGCGGTGGATGAAAATTGTGAACATCGAGTTTGCGTGCAGCGAGGGCGACCGGATCCTCATCCGTAACCCAGCCGGTATCGACACTGTTCATGTGGATGCCATCGCGGCGATAATCGGCAGCGGAGGTTCGGGTCATCATGTTGAGCGCAGCTTTGGCCATGTTGGTGTGTGGATGTTTGTCGGTTTTCCAACGCCGGTAAAACTGACCTTCCATGGCCGACACATTGACGATGTGAGTGTCACGGGTTGCAACCCGCGCCATGAGCGGTTTGAGCCGCGCATTGATCACAAAGGGTGCCACGGCGTTGACCAAATGCACTTCGAGCAATTCGGCAGTGGGCACATCGGTGAGCGTCATGCGCCAACTATTGAAGCCACGCAAATCGACCTGTTGTAAATCAGCGTCGAGCCGACCGGCCGGGAACAAATGCCCGCCGCGCTGCAGATCCTCAGCCAACAGTGGCACCTGCGAAAGCACGGCCGATTGCCAGATGTTGGGGTTACCACCGGCGAGGGCTTGGTTTTCAGCCAGCGGCACCATGGCCATCGGCGCGATGCCCGACGACAACGGCAGCGCAGCAGGGTTCATGAACGCAGCATGGCGGGCAACAAAGTTGCGCTCGATGCCCTGCAAGGCCGCCATCGCCTGCATTTCGGTAGCGAGTAGATGATCGTAGAAGCCCGACGGCCGACGGACGGTTTGACAGGCATTATTGATGATGCCATCGAGATGCGGCAACGTGGCCAAAAGATGCTGGCACAACGCTTCAACACTTGGAGTGTGGCGCAAGTCGGCGCCGTAGACATGCAACCGATGTTGCCACTGCGCGGCATCATGTTCGCGGCCATAACGTTGCGCAGCGTCGACGGGAAACCGCGTTACCACCACAACTTCGGCCCCGGCCCGCAACAATTTGATGGCCGCTTGGTAGCCAATTTTCACGCGCGCACCGGTTACCAGTACAATGCGGCCGCGCAGATCTGCGTTCAGGGTGCGCTTGTGCCAGTTGAATTCGGCGCAGGGTCGACACATCTGGTCATAGAACTCGTGCAACTCGAAAAATTCAGTCTTACAAACGTAACAAATTCGTTTGGCATGAACGCGGCGGCGCGTGGTTTCACCGTCGAGCGGACGGTCGGCTTCAGCGGCGGCCCAGCCATCGTCGGCATCGATTTGCGGGTCATCACCGTTGCGCACTGCGGCCTCTAACGCCAACCCTGGCATCGGCAACGGCGTGCGGAACACCGGCTCTTTGCGCAACGCGCGAATGCCGGTTTGGTCCAATACCGCACGATCATCGTCGCGCAGCTTGCGCGTCCGTTGCCTGGCCAATTCTTTACCGAGAGCCCTACGGGTGTAACGATCGGGCCGCGACAGCGCACCGGCCAGCGTCGCTACTTTGATGCGGAGTGGCTCGTCGAGGTCAGCCAGCCGCGTTAGATCTGCCGCTAGATATTCCAACAACGGTAAAATAGCAGTCACATCGGCAACCACAGCCGCTGGATCTCGTATCGCAGCCGGTTCGACCGCAATTGCGCCAGAGCTGGGGTTATCGCGTTGTGTCGGCACGGCGGGCGCACTATAAGGAAAACCTCTTTTGCGTGCAGGAGTTTTGCGATGAATCTAACCAAACGAATTAAAGGCCAGGCCATAGCAGCCTGGCTCGGCCCTGCTGGCGATGCAGCGCGGCGCGCCCTCGCCCAAGTGAAAAAAGCCCCGGCTCGGATCGACTTTTACCATGACCCGTCCGATGCGCTGAGCTACCTAGCGGCCCAAGCCCTCGAACGTTTAGTCAAAGCGTACAACGTCGATTTTGCCATCGAAATTGTGTCGCCACCTGCGAGCGACGTCAACTCGGAACCGGCCATGCGGATCGCCAATGCCGCGCGCGACGCGATCGAACTCGCGCAGTACTGGGACGTTGAATTCCCAGGTAAAAAAGCGCCAGATCCTAATGTCGTCAAAAAAGCTGGGGCGATTTTAGCCCGCAAGCGGCCACATCCAGAGCAACTCGCTGCGATCTTACAGGCCTCCGATGCGATGTGGCGCAACGACCAAAAATTATTGTTCGCTGCCGCCGGTCAATGGAGCAACGAATCACAAGTCACCACCGACCCTACCCTCAACGCAGCCTATGCGCGCCTGCGCAAAGCCGGCCACTATTACGGCGCGACATTTTGTTACCGTGGCCAATGGTACGTCGGCATCGATCGGCTTCATTATCTTGAAGCCGCCATCGCTGCCGACCAGAACCGCAGCGTGGTTGGCGTGCTCCACCAACGGCCCGACCCGGCACCGGTACTCCTGAGTAAAAATCCACTCACAGCCGAGATGTGGTTTTCGTTTCGTTCGCCATATTCATATTTGGCGCTCATGCGCATTGAAGCCACCCTCGGGCGCGACATTCCGTTACGCTTGCGTCCAGTCGCACCGATGGTGCAACGCGGCATGCCGTTAGTCGCTGCCAAACGCTCATACATTTTGTTGGATGCGGCGCGCGAAGCCGCTAGCCACGGCATTGAATTCGGCAATATTTGCGACCCGCTAGGCAAAGGCATCGACCACTGTCTAGGGATCGCCAAATGGGCGGAAACCCGCAGCGCCGCCGATGCCATGGCCTTTGCGCTTTCTGCAATGCGTGGCATTTGGTCTGAAGCGCGCGACATGTCCGACTATGTCGACCTAAAGTTTGTGGTCGAACGCGCTGGCTTGCCGTGGGACCAAGCGAAAACAGCAGCACTCGATACCAAAGCTAGCATTTGGGCCACCGAGGCAGTAAATGACCTCGCCGTGTTTGGGCTATGGGGCGTGCCAGCGCTGCGCATCGGCGACCTCACCGTGTGGGGCCAAGATCGACTCGAATTAGTTCGTTCGCGCATCGCCCGCCATCGCGCAGCAGTCGCCGCCAACGCTGCCAGTGCTGAACTAGCAGCGACCGAGTAACCCAGCGCACCAAGCATGCTGGAGACGTGGTCCCGGGAGTCAGGAAAGTCTCCATCCATCCGCCCCCCAACGTATTTTTACCAGTTCCGGCACCGGCCCCTGTGGTACGTCTAGTGCAACTATTACTGCGCTAGGAGCTGCATGTCGATCGACGCCACATCATCACCAACGCCAACTCCACCAACAGCTTCCGCTGGCAACGCGGTGCCCGCCGATCTTGGCCTGCCCGGCCTCGGCTTAAGCATGCAGCTCGCTGGTGGCATATTTAGTGTTTTCATCGGTGCCATGCTGATCTCGATGATGATGGCCCCCGGCGGGTCGCGCGAAGTACTGTGGATTTTCATCCTCGCAGCAGCTGCGGTAGGTCGCTCGCTCTATCACGCTGCGGCGGGCCGTCATCTTTTATACGATGAACGACCAATGAGTATGATTCCAACCTACTTCGTCATTTCAGCAGTGCAAACCGTGGTGACGGTTTTCATCATGGTAAGCAAGTTGCGGCTACCTGATTCGGCGGGGCTCGGCATCGCAGTGGGCTTGATGCTATGGCCAACTACGCTGTTCATCATTGCTCGGCAGCCTCGCTTCCGCGACCTCACCGAGCGTTTACCTAACACCGAAGACAAGAGTTTTGAGGGCGTCTCGATCATCTTGACGATCTTCGGTGCAACCGGCGTATTGGGTATGGGTGGCCTGCTGTTCACCATGCTAAAAATGCCGAGTCGGCAACTGCAACAAGGCCCGGTGATGTTGTTGATGCTGGGCTTGGTGCTGCTATTTATCCGCTCGGTGCTGCATGTCCGTGCCGGGTTACGCGGCGTACGCGAAACCGACCAACGCGGCACGGTTGAGATGATCAATCAATATGCGAATTTTGGCGTCATTGCGGCATTGGTGTTCGGTGCCGTGATGTTCATGCTCTTGGTGCAAGCGGGTGGTCAGCGCATGCCGATGCTGCCGGTGCTCACCATGGTTGCCGCCGTCACGTGGGTGTTGTTGCTGTGGCCCATGGCCGTTCGCAAATATGTTTCGGAGCGGCAATTCACCGATCTGATGGCTGACAGCACCAGTCACGTCCGGGCTGTCGATGGCGGCTTATCGGTATTGGGTTGGTTCTTGCTCGGCAATGCGATGCTTGCGGCCAGTATGTTAGCCCCATCGTTGTTCAGCAATGGTCAAGGCCTGGGCGGGCCGCTGCAAATGTTTGGCGGCGCTACTGGCACGGCTACCTGGATGTCACTGCTAGTAATCGTGCTGCAGATTACCGCTGCCCATGAACTCATTACAGCAAGCGTCCGGGGTCGCGTCGTAGCATCGGCGTTTGCCGTGGTCGCCATCGCCGTTCAGCTCTATAACATCGGACCGATCTGGCGGACGCTGACCCAAGGTGGCGGGATGCGACAAATGCTCGATGGTGGCTCAACCATCATGTTCACCATGATTGCGGTTGGCTTGGTGGTACCGGTAGTCACTGCGATCATGGCAAATCGCAAGCTAACGCCAACTGCTAAAGCACGCTTTCGTTAACCGCAAGGTCGTACCCATCGGCCGCGCTACGGACAAAGCGGCAGTGGCGCGCCCTGGGCCAAGGCCGCCATGATATCGAAACGCCGTTGCATGCTCTGTTTCATATCTGCAATGCCACCGCCAATGGCTTTGAGATGTTCGATTAGGCTGATTTCAAGTACGCCAGTGCTAGCCTCGGACGTCAACCCGATTTCGCCTTCGATGAGCGAAATGAACGACGAGCCTTCAGTTTTTTGATAGCGAATCCGCCGCTGGGATTCGACCGCGTCATTGCGCAACGTTCCGAAGCGCCAGGTTTCTTGCCAATCAACCATCAGCACGTTGTCGACTTCGTTGTCGCTGGTAAACGAAAAATCATACAGCGCATCAGCAATTGGAGTGATGCGGTAACGATTGATCGAGCATGTCGCCACCACCCGCTCAGCGACTTGTAGCCCAGCCCAAACCACCGCGACGTCACCGGTCAGTGACGCCCGCCCGTGCAGCCACAAATAGTCATCTTCACCTTGGACGAATTGGAGCTGCCCCAACGGTCCGAGGCTGGCTTGATTGGGCTCAAGTTCGGTCAGCCCGTCGGGTAACGGCGTGATGTTATCACCGCATGCCGACACCAATGAGCCCGGCATGGCCAGCAGCAGCGGCAAAAAAGCGGTCCGCGCCGCCCGATAAATAATCGACACATGATGTGGTACTCCTTTGACGATATGTCCGCAACTGCCACCGTAGAACTGGTCGAGCGCATGATGGATCTCGAAGTGCGGCTGGCGTTTCAAGACCAGCTCCTACGTGAACTCGATGACGTGCTGCGCGTGTTGATGGACCGCCTGGTCGCAGCCGAAACCACGATCGAGCAACTACGCAGTACCGATAAAAGCCCGCCAACCCCACTGGGGCCAATCAATGAGCCGCCACCGCATTACTGACGGTGATACCCACGCGCCCCGCCAAGCCATACGGCGCTAGCCCGGCGCAACACACCGCGTACGACTTTGTAGCGCGGTCCGAGATCCAAGATTCGCGGTTTCCGGTGATTCGCAAACCGATGGCATAAATTTACTACCCCAAGTGGGGTAGTGTGATCCTGGCTATGAAAAAGCGCATCGCGTTGATTTCCACCGGCGGCACCATTGAAAAAACCTACGATGAATTATCGGGGGTGTTGGCCAACGGCGTGTCCGTGCTTGATGTGATGTTGGCTTCCATCGAACTGCGTGGCGTCGAAATCATGCGGGTTCAACTGATGAACAAAGACAGTCTGGAAATGACTGCCGCCGACCACAACTTGATTGCCGAGACCGCTGAAAACATGGCCCGTGCCACGGCTGGGGTGGTCATCGTACATGGCACCGATCGGCTCGCGGCATCCGGCCAGCGCGTCTATGAACTGTGCCAAGCCAGCGCGCCCTTGACTGCGCCGATTGTGTTCACGGGGGCCATGCGGCCCTACGAGCTACGCTCCACCGACGCATTGCAGAACCTCATTGAAGCGCTACTAGCGGTGCAACTGCTCGGACCCGGGGTCTATGTGGCGATGCATAATCAGGTGCTGCAATTTCCAGGCGTCGACAAAGATCGCAGCGCGGGCACGTTTGTGAAAGTGACACCCTAAATGTCGCTGGGTCGCCGTACGATTGCCACCACGTCGGGCTGGAACACTGGCACATGAACGTCTGGCACAACTTCGAAGCAACCCGTCATGCGTTGTTTTCGGTTTTAGAAAAAGCCGGCGTCGGCGTAGTGGTCTTGCGGGTAGAAATCGCAACGATCGAACGGCTGTATATCAATCGCGCCGGTGCAGCATTGTGCGGCTATACCCCCGAGGAGATCCAATCGGTTACCGTCCTCGATACGATTGCCCCGAACTACCGTGCGGCAACCTTGGAACTGCTTGCCTTGTTTGAACAAACTGAGCAGATTCCCGCCATCCTGGAAACCGTGTTGGCTCATCGCGACGGCACGTTGGTGCCGATTGAAATCTCGGTGGAACTTGTGCGCCACGCCAATGAGCGTGTGTATTTTATCTTAATGCGGCCACGCGGGACGCAAGCGATTGCATCGTTACCGTTACTCGAAGCTGACCGCATTGCCTTGGTCGGAGCCTTGGCCGCCGGCGTTGCCCATGAAATTAATAATCCACTCACGTCGATGAAACTAAATCTTGGGTCCTTGCGAAAAAGCGTGCTGCTCCACGCCCCCGAAGCACTGCTCGCCAATTGCATACGCATGATCGACGACATCGCGGTTGGTGTTGAACGTATCAGCAACAATGTCCGCGCCTTGATGGGTTTAGCGCGCCCGGGCAGCGCTCGCTCGATTGATGTGGCGGCAATTACCCTGTCGGCACTACGCTTGGTTGGGCCAACCCTCGACGACCGCGCCATCGTGACCCGACGGATCGAAGCGGTCGCTGCGATTCCCGGCGAAGAAATGCGGGTAGGACAAGCCATCGTGTCGATGTTGATGTTTTCAGCCTCGGGGTTTTCCCCCGATAACCCGAACCCCGGCGCGATTGTGGTTGCGGTGGCAACCGTCAACAATGCGATCGAAATTCGTATTTCCGACAATGGCACAACCCCGACGCGCGAAGATTTGCTGCATGCTTTCGACCCATTTTACCAATCGCCAAATCGTGGTGCAGGCATAGGCATCGGGCTCAGCGTTGCTCGCGCGGTCGCCACCGGGTTAGGTGGCCAAGTTGAAATGCGTGCCGCAATCAATGGTGGCGCCGAACTATCGATGCGGCTACCGCGCGGGTAACTCCGTTGCTGTTTAGCGCAGCGCAATAGGATACCAAAACGAAGTCGGCAAACGCCCGGGCGGAAACTGTAGCGCACGCACAGCTTTTTCGATGCAATCAGCCAACGGGCTGCCAACGAAATCCCCGGTCTGGCGTAACGCCGAAACGCTGCCATCACCGTCGATCGTTATCCGTAGTTTCGCAGTGCCGATTTGCATCGGCGGCCGCCGACACTGTTGCGCCACAATCACCGCAGTCGACATGACGCGCGAAATCTCAGCGAGCGGGCGCGCCGTGGGCACCGCGGCAACTTGCGGTGCAAGGTCAGGCTTGCAGGAACTTTCATCGATTGGGCCTTTGGTGACGGTATCGGACGCCATCAACACCGCGCCGTCGCATGGATTCCATGCTCGATAACTTACAAGTTCCAACGCCAGGCCTTGCTTCGATCCGTACTGCCAGTTTGCCGGCTCCGGTATGCGTACCAAAAATTGCACGCGTGCATTCGCAACCTTCTGGCTCCAGCGGTGCGCCGACGCTTCGTCGCGAAACACGCGGGCCGAAGCGCCAATCAAAGGCGGTTCCACCGCCGTAGGTTCGATCGCTGCGACCGTCGGCGCTGGCGCGGTCGGTGGCTTGCGCCGCTTCGGCGCGACCGGTGTAACTACTGGAGGCAACGCCACTGGCGGCATGGTCACGCGTGGCGCGCCTGCAAAGATTTGATACCGAACACCCTCAATCTCAATACCATCACAGCGAATACAACCGACCAGTTGCCAAGCCACCGAGCGAGTCTTGGGATCCCAACCAGCTGCGGTGAACGCACCCGCCTCACCATCAACCAATAACAACTGGCCCGCCAACGAACGCTGCCGAGAATCGCGGACCTTGCGACATTGCCGCTGATCTACCGTATCCCCGGTTTCACACTTCGCTTGTAACGCCCACACCAAGCCATCGAGACGATTCATAGGATCTGCCCCCACCGCAAGGGCTGTGAACCCTGGGCTGGTCGGCGACCACACAAAGCCCGGCGCAGGCGACGGCGGGGTTGGTGCTGCCCCAGCCGCCATAGGTGCGGCAGCCCTTGGAGATTGTGCATCGCTACGTAGTGACCAGCACAGGCCGCTGGCAATTGTCACCAAGACTACCAATTTTTTCACATATGAAAGTTACCCCAGCAATTCGCTGGAGTCGAGTTTCATGTGGGTACCGCGCAACGCACTGTGACGTGAACCCCGAAGGACCCAAGAAACCCGCGCGAGTAACGCGTGGTGGGTTGAATGCCGGCAACCTGCCAGTTGAATGTGGCGCAGAAGCAACGAAAACGCCCAAACCCGATCGAACGTAGGATGCGAGGTACTAGCGCAGCTTTTGGGTCAGGTACGATTTGAGTCGCACTTGCGCTTCTTCAACATCAGCGATCACAATCGGTACACTTTTTTGCAGCTCTTCGGCGACTTCAGCGTACAGCGCCGTGCGTAACTGAGGGTCGGCAAGCAGTTGCGCTGTCGTCCGACCACGCACAGGTTGATCGACCAGTTTTGCACAATGCACTTTGAATTTTTCAAAAATTGCCGGACCAAGAAACTCCGAAATCATCTCGGCTTCGTTCGACAGGCGGCCCAGGCTGGCTTCCGCCGAGGTCGGCAGCTCCCCATGCGGATGGCCTTGCGTCAGCAGACCACAAACCCGCAACACCATGACATCATCGATCATTCCGATGCCTTCATTCCAATCAGGAATCAGGTCCATCTTGCTAATCAAGTAGCCGAGTGCAGCCGCTGCAAGTTGCCGCGAAGCATTATCTGCAGTTGACGATTCAAGCAATTGCTTGAATGCATCAACATCTACCCGCACCGTTTCCGCCCACGATCGAAAAGTCTCAATAGCGATAGCCATTTGTACGTACCTCGGCGGTCAAGGTACCGCGCCGAACCGCCAACTTCAACAGGCACGCGGCAAACCCCAGCTGGCTTACTGCGACGCTCCGCCAACACGACGTGCCGCGCCGCGTGGCCTTGGTTACATTCGTGCACACAGATTGCGTGCAGCCCCGGCTTGATTGGGCCCGACGGTGATGCGCGATTGCCGTGCTTTGTCGTCGACCGCGCACTGCACCGTCGCGGTAACCTCATCGGCCGTATTGTTGGTAACTTCAATTTTGCCGAGCACCTGTTTGCCGGCTGCCACCACCAACAAGGCCCCCGCCCGGCCACGCACAGTATTTCGTCGAATCGTTACCCCGCCAACCGCTGCAATCACTGAACGTGCCCACATGATGGGTTGACTGGTGTCTTGGCCGGCGTACTGCATCTGATTATTGCTAACATCAATATCGGTAGCCGATTGCACTTCAATCATGGGGGCCGAGGTTTCTTGCCTCATCTGGTTATCGACGATGCGCACGCCTTTGGGCGCAAATCCATTATTGTGCGTTGCCGAAATCATCGGCCCAGCCGGCGCAATTTCACGCCGATTGAGAACGTTGCGCTTGATGGTAATATTGCTAGCGCGCCGACGCATAGTAATGTTTGCGTGGGGCTTTTCGCCTGACGCAATATCGTTATCAACGATGTCAACATTCGCCACGTTGATCATCGACACGCCACCACCTTGCAGGATGCAGTCTTTGACCACGATATGATCGGCGACATCCGGTCCGTGGCCAGCGATGGCGATCGAAAAACTGCCCTGTGCATCGGCGCTGCGATCGATAAACAAATCCGCCATCGTAATGTACGCAATCGGACCGGGAGCCGTAGGTTCAAAATCGATGGGCGAATCACCGGTTCCGACGATATCAAGATGCGAAATCTCGATGTGGCGGACCGCGCGCTGCAACGAAATCCCAGACCGATCACAATTCACAAATTGCGATTGGGTAATCGTAATTCGCTCCACCGGCGCGACGGGCTCACCTAACAACCGCACACAATCGCCGCCGGCACCAGCACCGACGATTTGGTCGTCGCGACGCATGGGCCCCAGCACCAAATTGGTGAGCATGCTGTCGTGGGTCCCCGGCGCAAGCTGAATCAAGTGGGTCTGTTCTTCGGTATTAAATGTGGCTAAGGCATCGATCGTGAAATCGCGTAGCTCGATCGTGTGGGCATCACGCAAGTCAATGCCGTACCAATCGCCGCGCCCGCCATCACCCGTCATTCGCAAAATCGTCGACGGCCCAGCCCCATAGAAGCGCAACGGCCCGCCGGTGATCCGCAGTGACGCCCGAGCGCTTTTCGCAAGGTTCCACACACCCGACGGAATACACACTTCATGGCTACCAGCCATCGCACTATCGATGGCGGCTTGAATTGCAACTTGGTCAGGTAACCCGTCATTCGGCACCGCACCAAATGCCATCGGGTCAGCGCACGCCAACGCCACGGCAACGAGATTTACTAACACCCCCACGACTATAGCAGAGCGCCCTAGGAGTCTGGTGTTAAACGGTTGCGGAGCCCATCTGCTGCGTTGTCGTTTGCGCTTCCGGTCCTCACATACATGAGTATGCTCCGGTCCGGTTCGCACTCCGCCTTGCAGCTGGACTTCCTCACTCGTTTAACACCAGACTCCTAGCGTGAGGCTGGCAACCGCAAGATCAGTGGCAGCCAAGCTAAACCGGCTGCGCACGGCAACTTAGCGCTGACGCCGCCGGCTAGCCCGCGCGGTCATTAACCCTAGCGCAAGCAACAACCCGGCCCACAGGCCACCCGACGCACCACCACTACCCGCCGCACAACCACCATCGGAACCTTCCGACAGGCAGCTTGCATTGCAGCCATCACCATCCGCAGTGTTGCCATCATCACAGGTTTCGCTGGCTTCGACACTGCCATTGCCACACGTCGCAACAACGTCCGCCGGATTTCCAATCAGACAAACATCGTCGATATTCCAGCCACCGTATTCAAGACCTTCGTCCGCAGTCAGCTCAAAGCTGAGCTTGATCTTGCCAGATTTTGCTTGGCTGCTTACTTCAACATCTTGGAATCGCCATTCTTTGTCTTGATGCTCAACGCCATTGGTACCCGGATCACTGCTGCTGGCGCGGTTGGTCCACACGGTTTCACCGTTGACCACAATTTTCGCTTGGTCATAAAAGCCATCTTCAATGGTGAGCCAGCGACGGTAGCGCAAGTGAACTTTGTCGTAGCCGGCCACATCAACATCAGGGCTCTGGGCTTTTGTCGTCGCGCGCGCGCGGTAGCTACCATCACCGGTTAGGTTCAACCCATACATGCCAGTGCCGGCAAAGGGCGTCTTGGGATCGTACGCCCCAGCACCGGTCGACCCGACGCTCCAATTGCCGGTACTTGACCAACCGTTGCTGCCATTTTCAAAGTCACTGCACCAAATGACCTTGGCATCACCAACTGCGAATTCGTAAAATGGATCAGCACGATTCGATGGGTACACAACGATGTTGCCGTCGGAAAACGTCACCGTGACTCGGTACTGCACAACTTTGCCAGCGGCTTGTGTTGGAATGTCGCCGGCCCACCCGGTAGCTGTGGTCGCCAACATGAAATTACCCTGCGCAGCTACATCGCCGCGCACTTTCCACTGCACTTGGGCGCTTGCAATCGTCGGTGCTGCACATCGGCCTTGGGCCGCGGGATCAACTGCGACTGCGATCTGGAAGCCTTCACGAGTCGGCGGCATGGCGCCCGTGAGCGCGGCGATGTCCACCAGCCCATGCGGCTTGAATGCAGCGATGAGCGCGCACTCGTTGGGCGTGCCGTTGCTCAAGTTGCCGTCATCATCGTCGGCAGCCAATACTTCCACGAACGACACATCAATGGTCGCCGCGCGTTGCATCACGGCGTAATACAACTTGAGCGTTTGCGCGACGCCGGCGGTTGACCCAAGTTTTTCAATCAAGGCTTTGCGCATGTCCCACAACGCACCGCCGATGATTTCACCAGTGCCATGCGGGCTTTCCGATTTGTCATCGGGCCATTTGGCTTCCTGGCCCACTGGGTCGATGTCCCGCAGAGCGCTGCCACTGAAGAAAAATCCGCGGCCCATGCCCGGATCGGCGGTGATCGATGCTGCTAAAAAATCGGACAAGCCTTCGCTGAGCGCCGAATCAAACTCGCCGACACCAGGCAAGATAGACTGGGCGTGTAGTGAATGACCGAACTCGTGATAAACCACATCGGCAATCAGCGCGGTATTTTCGCATCGTCCGTCGCGCGGGAAAAAATGAATATCGTCGCCGGTTGAGTACGCGTTGCAGTTGCCTTCCTCGTTAACGTACACCTGCAGCTGTTGTTCAAGGTAGCCGAGGTTTGGGTTAAGGTACGTCTTGGTAAATTGCTTCGCTATGTTGGCGTGGACGAAAGCTGCCAGCTGGGCTTCAGACGCTTCGTCGGCAACTGACCACTGCGCGGTACCGTTGGGTGCCAAGGTTAGCGACGTACTTGGTGCGACGCCACCAGCACCGTTGATTACCGTGACCCTTGGGCCGCTGAGCCCGGGCAGCACGGTCGACGACGCGTTCCCAGTCCATTCGACGCGGCCTTGTAAATCTGCCGTCACCGGCTGACCGTTGACGGTATGCACCGCAAGCAGCGCAGGCAGCATCGATCGCCCGCCGGTCGGCGAACGTGTCGGAATGTTGTAGGCCACGGTACCTTGCGCAAAATGAATGAGCGATTGCCGAGCTAAAGGCTGGCCGTTGCCAGCATCGACAAGCACCGACCAACGACCGATGCCTGTTGTTGCTTCAAGCTCGGTCGCCGTGGCAATTCGATATTGCACAGTGGTCGCTGCACCAGGTTTGCGCACGACCATCGGCAAGATAACCGGGGTTGCGCCAGTGCGTCGGACCCGCGTTGCACCACCGGTTTGTGCGTTCATCCATGCTGTCGCCTGTTGGCCGGCAACCGAGGCGCTCAACACCCGACGAAGTTGGGCCACTTGCACATTTGGCAGTGCGCTCGAACCAACTAGAAACAGCCGGTCATTTTTGAAGGCCATGTGGATGGCACCACCAAGCACCGGCATGCCCAAATGATGTTGGGCAAAAGCTACGGTCCGCATATCGCCGGAAGCATTGAGTTGGTTAGCGACCAGCACAAAATCGGCCAGGGCAGCACCGGGTGCCAACGCCGCCAGTTGCGTGGCCATGAAGGTGCGCGCAGCCTGCGCTGCGGCAGCGGCATCCACGACGCTGCGTGGACTACTCACGCTTGGGCCCCACATGCGAACCGGCGCGTTGGTGTCAGCGTCACGTACTGTTTGCCAAGGCTGGCCTGCCACCATCACCGTTTGGGTCGATGCGTGCAGCGTTAGCACACGCGGCGCAAACGCTGCATCGGCAAACATCATGTTGCCTGCATCTGGTTTGGTCAGCGCCGCCGCGCCGCCGCGGGCAGCGGTATTGGCGCGCGGACTTGGGGCCGCGTTGACGACTGGAACCACACCTAAGGTGCTGAGTAAAGCTAGAGTAGAAACTGTGATTGAACGCATGCGCATGCGAAACCTCATCCCTTGAATGCCTGCATATGACTACGCAAATCGCACCACGCCAATTCGCGAACCATGACAGCTACCGACTTTTGTGCCGCCCAGCTGATACTCCGCCGTCGCGCTGTGAAGGCCGTAGCGCATGGTAGGTGCAGCCTGCAGGCATCACATCTGGTGATCTCATTTGCAACACTGTAACTTTGATGCTGTGCGTCGTAAAAAACCGATGAAACTTGCGCTGAACGTTGCCATCACGATGGCAGCAGCCTGCTCTACTCCACAAACTACCGCACCGGTTGGGCCCCGCTCCGAGCGTTCGCTCGTTCGCTCCATTTCTGGGCCTACCGCAGCGACGAGACCGGCCGGGTTCCCGCTCCAAGTTGGCGGTGACTATCTTCACTATACCAAGTTGACCCCCGAACCATTTTTGTCGGCAGTCCACGGCAACCGCTTGGTCAATGTGTACGTGACCCCAAGCGCGGCACAAGCGTATCTGAGCGGCGGCGAGATGCCGATAAACGCAATTGTGGTCAAAGACTCGTTCGAAAATGTAAACGGCCAGCCTGGACCTGCGGGACCGATATTCGTAATGCAAAAACGCGCACCCGGGTACGCGCCCGAACACGGCGATTGGTACTACGGGTTGTATTGGGCGCAACCCAACGGAAAAATATTGGCGGCTCAAGGCAAAGATCCCGGCGTCGGCTACTGTATCAATTGCCACGATAGCTACAATCGCCAGCTTGGCGGGCTGGTGCCAACCAGCCAACTGATGCGTTGAAACCGCAGCTTCCCTACGGCACCCATCGCTCGGTGCATCGTGCTACCGATCGCCTTGCAAGCCCTGCGATCGGGCGGTATGAACCGCTCGCGACCACTAGGCGGTCGCTTTTTTGAAAAGGATCGATCATGATTAAGCGTCCCAAAATCGCAATCATTGGAGCCGGTGGCAACGTCGGCGCCGCAGTAGCCCAGTGGGCAGTCCAAAAAGAACTCGGCGATCTTGTATTGATCGATCTCAAAGCGAGTGCAGCTGAAGGTCGGGCCCTCGACCTCACTCAATGCGGCCCATGGGAAGGCTTCAACAACAATTTCATCGCAAGTGATAAGCCTGAAGCGATGCAAGATGCCGATGTGGTCGTGATGACCGCCGGCGTGCCGCGTAAACCTGGCCAAACCCGCGAAGAACTCATCGGCATCAACGCCGGCATCGTTCGCACCATTTGCGGTGACGTCAAAAAATACGCGCCGAACGCCATCTTGATTGTGGTGTCAAATCCCCTCGACGCTATGGTCTACGTTGCGAAACAAGTCACTGGATTTCCACGCGAACGCGTCATCGGCTCGGCCGGCGTGCTCGATAGCGCGCGCTTCCGCACCTACCTCGCTACGGCTGCCGGCGTGTCGGTCGAAGACGTGCAAGCCATTGTGCTTGGCGCTCATACCGACAAAGACATGGTTCCCGTGTTGTCGACTGCAATGATTGGCAATGTGCCGGTCAGCAAATTCTTGTCGGCGGAAAAACTCAACGAAGTTGTCGAAAATACCAAAAAGGGTGGCGCTACGCTCACCGGCCTTATCGGTACCTCGGCCTGGCTGGCACCAGGCGCTGGCACCTGCTTAATGGTCGAAGCAATTGTGCGCAACCAACGCCGCGTGTTGCCATGTTCGGTTGAACTTCAAGGTGAATTTGGCGTCAAGGATGCCTTTGTTGGCGTCCCGGTTTTGTTATCCGCCAAAGGCGCTGAACGCGTTATAGAATTCGACTTGTCGGTTAGCGAAAAAGAAGCTTTTGCTAAATCAGTTGCAGCCAACGTGGAACTGATGGGCATTGCCAAAGTTGCGATGGGCTGAACTTCACGTTCGCACTAGCAATGAAGTGCGAGCACCGTGTGGACCGAGCGCCGAGTACAGTTTGGACTGAGCGCCGAGCGTCGAGTACAGTTTGGACTGAGCGCCGAACGCCCACAACCGAGCGCCGAGTACAGTTTTGACTGAGCGCCGAGCGTCGAGTACAGTTTTGACTGAGCGCCAAGCGCCCACAAACGAGTGCCGAGTACCGGTTATCGATAACTCGGGATTGTCCGCGTTATGCCCAGGTTGCCATTTTAGCTTTGAGCCCGGCGTCAAGCGCATCGAGGAACTGCTCGGTGGTAAGCCAAGCTTGCTCCTTGCTGATCAAGACTGCCAAGTCCTTGGTCATCTTGCCGCTCTCGACTGTTTCGACGCAGATTTTTTCCAACGCGTCGGCGAATCGAACGACGTCAGGAGTGCCATCGAATTCACCGCGATATTTGAGCCCTTGGCTCCACGCGAAAATCGATGCGATTGGATTGGTCGAGGTTGGCTTGCCCTTTTGATGATCGCGAAAGTGCCGCGTAACCGTACCGTGGGCGGCTTCAGCCTCCACGGTTTTACCATCAGGCGTGAGTAACACCGAGGTCATCAAACCGAGGCTGCCGTAGCCTTGCGCAACCGAATCGGACTGCACATCGCCGTCGTAGTTCTTGCAAGCCCAAACAAAGCCGCCATCCCATTTCATGGCCGAAGCCACCATGTCATCGATCAACCGATGCTCGTACACAATACCGGCAGTTTTGTACTGTTCAGCAAATTCTTCGTCGAAGACTTTTTGGAAAATATCTTTAAAACGTCCATCGTACTTCTTCAAGATGGTGTTTTTCGTCGACAGGTACAACGGCCACTTGCGGTTTAACGCATAGGTCAAACAGCTACGAGCAAAGCCCGTGATCGAGTCATCGAGGTTGTACATGCCCATCGCGACACCCGACGATTTGAAATCGAAGATCTTGTGTTCGATTGGCTTACCACCGTCGGTTGGCGTGAACGTCATAGTTAACGTGCCGGCGCCTGGCACCAAAAAGTCAGTAGCGCGGTACTGATCACCAAAAGCATGCCGCCCAACCACAATCGGGCGCGTCCAACCCGGCACCAGCCGTGGCACGTTGTTGCAGATAATGGGTTCGCGAAAGATGGTGCCACCAACGATGTTGCGGATTGTGCCGTTAGGTGACTTCCACATCTCCTTGAGACCAAACTCTTTGACCCGCGCTTCGTCGGGCGTAATCGTCGCGCACTTCACTGCCACACCGTACTGCTTGGTCGCGTTGGCCGAATCGATCGTCACTTGATCATTGGTCGCGTCGCGGTGCTCAATCCCAAGATCGAAATACTTCAAATCGATATCGAGATACGGCAGGATCAGTTTGTCTTTGATGAACTGCCAGATGATACGAGTCATCTCATCGCCGTCCATCTCGACGACAGGATTCTTAACTTTGATTTTCGCCATTGCTGCGTTGGTAGCGCAACCTTGGCGTGGGAGCAACCGTCACCGCCGTAAGACCCGTCGCGAAAAAACTACTTCAGTTCTTTGGAAAGAGTTTCCGTGGCTCCGGCTTTGATCAAAACCGGAAACGTGGTCTTCACGCTGTCGGTTTCCAACGTGATGCGATGCTTGCCCGGTGACAATTCCAAGCGATTGCGTGTGGCGACGGGTGTGATTTTGCCGGTGTCAGTGCCATCAACATAGACTTTGGCGCCTTTAGGTTCACTAAAGACCATCAAAAAGCCTGATGTCCCAGCTTCAACCGCAACCGGCTTGATTGGTTTTTCGGTCGGTAAAGGATCCGCATTGCGCTTGGTCGCTGGAATCTTCTCGGGTTTGGCTGCCGAGCCGGTCGCCGAACCAGCAGCAATCGGCGGCGCGGCTGAACCGGCGGCAATCGGCGGCGCGGCTGAACCGGCGGCAACCGGCGGCACGGCTGAACCGGCGGCTGGAGGTGCAACCACCGCCGCGCTGCCTGCACCAGTGCCCGAGCCGGCGGCAACCAACGCTGAACCAGCACCGGAACCCGCCGCGACAACCGCAACCACCGGAACGGTTGCGGCGCCTCCAGCAAGCTCCGCCTTCATCACGCAATTGAAAGCAACCTCTTTGCCTGCGGCCAAGGCAACATCGCCGGAACATAGCACTAGCCCCGCAGGGTTCTTCACTTTGACGGTCCGTTTACCAGCGGTAACAGGGTATTCGCCTTTACTAACGATTGAACCCACACCTTTATCATCGACCAATACCGCACACTTCGCACCAACATCACATCCCACGGCCGAAATCTTGAGCGTGGCAATACCCGCAGGCGGCGTGGCGGTACTGCTGACCGTCGGCTTTTTGCCGCCCATTACAAAAAACTTCACGACCAAGAATGTCGTAAGCGCAAGCAACGCGATCCCGACCCCAATTGCGACATCACGTTTGCGCGACGAAGATGTTGAGGTCCCAAGGACTTGAGGATTCGCATTCGGATCCATCGCTTGGGCCGCAACCCCGCTCATCGGATAACCAAATTGCACGCCAGAACCTGGTTGGCCCGGTTGGCCGTATGAACCCGGTTGACCATATGAACCCGGTTGGCCGTATGGACCTGGTTGGCCATATGGACCCGGTTGGCCATACGGGCCCGGTTGGCCCGGTGGCTGTGAATGTTGGACCATGCCGTACTGAGGCGGTCCACCGTTGGTGCCGTATGCAAAACCAGGCTGGCCATCGGGTGGTGCGTACGACTGCGCGACCAATTGCCCTGTCGTCCCCGGTGCGGTCATACCCATCAGCGTGCGAGCTGGTGTTTGCCCACTTGGCGGCATACCCGCAGGCTGCAAGCCAGACTGTTGCAGCCCTGCATGCTGGGCATATTGCGGCGGCATCGGCGCTTGGCCGTACTGCTGCGGCGTGCCGGGTTGACTGTATTGTTGATTTGAAAAACTCGCACTGATTGGCTGGCCAATTGCGCCCTGCGGTTGCTGCGGCTGCTGTGATGAACCGGCCATCAGCAGGTTCGCTGCGGTATTCGGCCCAGCCATCGGCTGCGACGGAATAAATGGTTGGGGTTGACCCCATTGTTGCGGCGCTTGCACAGCACTAGGTGCGGCCGGAGCATGCGCCACCGGGCTCTGATCAAAAAGCATCGTTGGGGTCGTAGCCGTGGCCGGCGGCATCATGGGCGGCGGCGCTAACGGTGGCGCGATGTCGCTGGTAAAAGGCCGGGCCGTCGGCCGAGCGTTGTCGCGCTGCCGGCTTGGCAATGCTGGCGGCGGCGCGGTGGGTGCTGCGGGTCGCGCTGGCTGACGGGCCGCTGGCGCTGCCGGCAACATGGTTGCTGGGTCGTCACCAAAAATTTCTGTCGGCACTTCGTCGACGAAATCTTCTTCATTTTGTTTGCGTATCGGCGGAGCATTCGGTGCGACAATCGCGCGATTAGGCACTTGGCCCGCACCGATTGCCCCAGCCGCGCCCTGCGCTAGCTGTTGCGATGCCAGCGGAGCCAATGCCGGTGCCAATGCCGGAGCCGGAGGGCTTGCAGCCAATGCCGCAGCCTGCATCTCAGCTTCCATCTCCTCAAATGTTGGGCCACCAAGGGTCGTCGGATCGACAGCTTCACCAGCCTCACCGAGGTTGGTGACGATATCAACCTTGGCTTCGGCCGAAGGCATGCCGCCGATGAGTCCGTCGCGGCCCATCTTCTTGTAAAGATCAAGCTGCTGCTTTTCACGATCAACTTCGGCCGTGAACAATTCCTTAATAGCTGCGGCCATCGTCTTCGCCGTGAAGACCACGGGTTGACTCATCAAATATTGCTGGAGATCAGCGAGCATGTCGCCACACCAGCTGTAACGTTCGTCGACGTCTTTGGTCAGTGACTTTAGAATGATCTTTTCAACGACTTCTGGAATATCAGGATTGATCGAACGTGGCGACGGCATCGTCACGTTGCGGACTTTTTCTAACGTTGCAAAATCAGTCTCACCTTGAAAAAGCCGTTGCCCTGTCAAACATTCGAACAGCATGGTGCCGAGCGCAAAGATATCGCTGCGTCGATCCAGCGGCAGGCCGCGCACCTGTTCGGGCGACATATAACCGAACTTGCCTTTGAGCACTCCGGCTTGCGTACGTGCAGTCCGCGAGGTCGCCTTAGCAATGCCAAAGTCGATTACTTTGACTTCACCTTCGTACGAAATCAAAACGTTTTGAGGCGAACAATCGCGATGGACAATTTCCATCGGCCGGCCAACTTGGTCGCGTTTGCGGTGAGCGTAGTCAAGGCCTTCACAGACTTTTGCAATAATGAAACATGCCATCGCAATGTTCATCGGTTGCTTAACTTTGCGAAGTCGATTCTGCAATTGGAGCAAGTCCTTGCCCCAAATAAATTCCATGGCAATGAAGTGCGAGCCGTCAATTCGGCCCAATTCAAAAATCTGGCAGATGTTGGAGTGCGCTAATTGCCCGGCGATTTTTGCTTCATCGATAAACATTTTGATGAAGTCACGATCTTCGCCCATGGTTGGAAGAATTCGTTTGATCGCGATAATCTTCTCAAACCCCTCCACGCCATAGCTCTTGGCTTTGAACACCTCAGCCATGCCCCCCACACTGATGCGGTCGAGCAGGAGATATTTCCCAAACGGAACCGGTTGCCTCACAAGGTCTATAGTATTCGATCAACGTCGAGGATCTCAATGGCAAAGCGGCCTATCGACCACGGTTTTTCGGCGACAAATTACAATAAATCAAGGGTTGCGTAGTGTGGCCCATGGGCCACCGCCCCCAAAATGTAGGTGCAAATCGCCCTAAAACTGACCTGCGACGACAAATCCTGTGCTCGTTTCGTCGGTGGTGATCGCGAATTGCAGCGCCGAGCTGCGCCGCCGATAGCCGCGCACGCCGTCGACGACGCCGTAGATGAATGTGCCGAGTGCAGCAGCGCCGGAAAGATAGTTCACGACGCGGAGTTTCTTGGCCGTCGCCGTATGATCAACGCCGCTTTCATCGCAAACCTGACTTGAGGTCCCGCACCACGATCGCAACACCAGATACGTCGACACATTGGTTGCGGTGAACACCAGCATGGCGGAACCCAGCACGATGGCTTTATCGCGTTCTTGATTTTGCAATTGTCCAAGCGGCGGTAGCAGCGTGAGCACCCAGGTTCGCTTCGGCCGTGGCCGCAATGCGCGCAGTTCACCAGCATGGCGCGCTCGTACACTTTCAAAAAACGTGACGGCTTCGGGTGCAACCAGCGCAGGGTCCAGCCGTCCGTCGAGATCCAACTTCAAATACGCAACAAAATCGGTCTCAGCACGGTCGAACGCTTGCAGAAAAAACCACGCCAAACCTAGCAAGCGATGGGCTTCAGCTTGGTCACCTTTACTTGGACTGCTGGCCAACACCGCCGACGCCAGCGCTTGCACATCATGCCATTCGCCCTGCCCGGCCTTTTGGTTGGCTTGCACCAGCGTTTGCGCCGAGTCTTGCGCAACAACCGCTGACACACCGGCGGTCACTGATGACGCGAGCACCACCACTGCGATCAAGCTATGCCGTCCGCTAGTCAAGCGCTGGCCGATCCGACGAACGGTTGCATGGTTGCTTCACCCGCAGCGGAAATGCCTTCACGTAGCAGAACGGCGCGCACGGTCTTCCACAAAATGCGCGTATCGAGCCATAGCGATTGATTTTCGACGTACCAAACGTCGAGTTCAAATTTGGATGCCCAATCAATGCTGTTGCGACCATGTACTTGGGCCCAGCCGGTGATACCAGGACGCACGTCGTGACGCCGCGCTTGCCGCGCCGAATACAGCGGCAAGTACTGCATCAACAGTGGACGTGGCCCAACCAACGACATATCACCGCGAAGCACATTCCATAATTCCGGAAGCTCATCAAGTGAGGACGCACGCAGCCAAGCACCAAACGGGGTTAAGCGTTCATGGTCGGGTAATGCAACACCATCAGGGCCGACCGCATCACGCATGGACCGAAACTTGAGCATCTCAAAAGGTCGCCCATCGCGACCCGGTCGCCGCTGTCGAAAAATCACTGGCGCGCCAAGTTTCTGGTGAACCAGCACTGCAACCCCAGCGAGCACCGGTGCAGCGACGATTAATGCGCTGCCTGCCACGGTGATGTCGAACATTCTTTTGAGCGATGCCACGCCGTTATCCTACCAAGTCCAGACGCTGCGCTTGGTCGAACGCGGCACCAAGTTGCACAACCAGCGGCAACATCGCTACCTGACTCCCGGATCCGGTATCGCAACCGCAAAAACGCCGCGTCGATCCGATACGCCTTGCGCCAGCGGCACCTGTTGCTCCGCAACTGTGCACTGCACGCAAAACACTTGCACGCCGACGGCGGCGAGCGGCGACGTCGAACCTGGTTGCAACGTGGCACCCAATACCGAAATCGCTTTCGTGGCCGCCAACGTGCCAAGCGCACCAACTGCAACATCGAGGCGTTCCAGCGGTGCAATGCGTCGTTGCGGATCGACCAGCCGCAGATTGAAACGCGCTGAGCCTGCAACGGCCAATGTCACGAGGCCGGAAGCGTTGGTAATCGCTGAAAGCTGAAGTGGCGGCAGTACAGCGAGGGTCGACGCTTGCGTCGGCGTAAGCCGCAGCTCAACCCCGGCCAACGGCACACCGGCCAGCGTGACGGTGGCGGTCATGATCGCAGTTGGGTCGGCACGCAATTGCGGCGGGGTAATCGCTGGTACAGCTACGATGCCGGTCGCACCCGACGGTGGTGCCATGGCAACCGTCAAGGCAAAGGTCGGCACCACCAAGGAAGGCAATTGGCCGACGCTATCGGTCGTCACACTGGCAACTACCAGCGCACGCGCGGTGCTCATTGCACCGGCCGTAACGGTGCCGCTATTGGCTTGCTCGCCACGAACTGCAACCTGGGTAAATGGCAATAGGCTATTGCTTGCACTACGCACTTCGAGACCTTGTAGATTTCGCACGCCGATCGCCGCGTTGTAGCGCACAACCACATCGTTCGATAAATCAAACATCGCGCTCGCCACCAGCATCGGCAGACCATTGCTTGGCGCTACGCGGATTTCGGTGATTGCGCCAGCGCTTGGGCGGGCCCGCACGGTAAACATCCCAGTGCCATCGGTGACAGCTATCGTCGACGGTACATTGCCAACGCGCAGCACCACCCGGGCATTTACCATCGGTGCATTATTGGGCCCAAATACATGGCCGGTCACGACAGTTCCTGGCGTGACGTCGATGGTTGTTGCCAGCGTATCCCACGCCAATCGCAACGGTGCGATCGCATCAGAAATTGGCGTGATGAGCACGTCATACATGCCGAACTGCAGTGGCAGCGAAATCGTTCCACTCGCACTGCTGTAGGTTTCGACTGCGATCGGCGCCGAGGTCCCGGTGCTAGCGATGCGGACAAACGCCGCTTGCGGTACGCCGCCACTGACCAGGGTTGCATTGGCATCAACGCCGCGTTCGAGCGAGACCGGCCCAGCAAAATAATCAGCACCGCCAGCGACCATGACCACACGATCTTGCACGGGGATGCCGCTCTCGAATGGTGCTGTGAAGCGCAACCGAAACGGCGCGGTGTTGGCATTCGCTGCCGCCACGTTGAGATAGCCTGTGCCCGACGGACAGAACGTGCCCGACGTGATCTGCACAATCGCTTGGTAGACCCCGGCCTGGTCAATCGCAAACATTACTTCGGAACCATCAGGTCGGGCTTTTATAGTCGGGACCACACGTCCGTTGGACGACACTTGCCATTGATATTCGACGATGCCGTCGGCGTTAAACACACTGGCCTGAGCCCGCGCGGTGCCAGCCGAGGCTTGAGCTTGGCTTGGCGTAAAGATCACATTCACCGAACAGGTCTGCCCGGCGTCGCCGATCGGGCCGTCATACCCCGGGTTGGCGTCGCCGCTTGAGGCACCTTCGGCCCCGCATGCCACAAGCAACATCAACCAACATAAGGCTAACCAGCCTGCTGATTTTTTTGGTGCGCTCATCGAACCTCCAACCGCCAGGTTTGGCGTTGTATGCAAGCATTTGAATTGAGCGAACAAGTTGCGGCCCCTTCCGCACAGGACAACGTGCGCATCACCCGGTCCGAGATTTCGACCCGTAGTTCAATCACGTCACCAGGTTGATACAAAGCCGGATCAATATCGATCGAAGAGCGACCTGAACCGACGATGGGCTGGCGCACACCGTTGGTTAAGGGACTTTGAATCGACCATGCAAAGTTGGTTTCATGAATGAACGGATCGCCGACTGGTGCAGGAAAAACGTCGAGATCATCGTCGACGACTTGCACCGCAAAGCGTTGCGCGACGTCAACAATTGCGGTGTTGGTCGCAGGTGCTGGCAGCGGCGTCACATTTACAATGCACGGTGGTCGATCAGCTGCCACTTGCACATCGATATGTTCGACTGACGTAGCGCCGATGGGGTCAATCGCAGTCACTTCGATGGTCCATTTGCCCGCGAGATCCGGCGTCAACGTATACGCGCTTTCGTTGGGTCGCAACGGATCGGGCGTCGCTACCACCAACGCTGGATCAGCGGAGCCCGCCGGCGAATAAACTTTCCATTGCACGTTGAGCGTGGCCGCCGCATCGTCGGCATCCACCACGCGACTGCGAATCGAAAACGGTACGCCAACCGGATAACCATCGTACCCGAAGGTTTGCAGCGTGACCGCCGGTGATGCGTTGCTGACGTCATACAGTTGCATTGCGGTAGGCCGCGACTGCGCGCCTTGCGGATCGACGCCACGGAGAATCACTTGCAATTTTTCAACCGGCGAACCGTTACTGCGAAGCACCGGAATCATCGCGCTCGCCAAAGCTTCGGTGCCGGTGTAAAACGCAGCGTTGTCACATTCAC
>JAYWHS010001178.1:0-1994 GCA_043777635.1 Kofleriaceae bacterium
GAACTTGAATCCGCACAGGGCAAGTACACCGAAAAGCATCCAAGTGTAGTCAAAGCGCGCGAAGACGTTGCGGCAGCCCTGCAGCGCTTGCGTCGCGCACAAGGCCAAGTGCCAGCGGATTCCAATGAACCCGTGGCTGTCGCGCCAGCCACGGCCGAAGATCGGGTTGCGCTGCAAAAAGAATTGGCACAAATTGAAGGCCTCATCAGCGAAACTCGTGCAGCCGCCGCAACCGGTGTGGTGGCACCCAAAGAAAATGCCACCACCAATCTGGTGGTTGAATTGGAAACCAAACACACTGACTTGCGCCGCAGCGTAGCCGAACAACGTGAAAAAGTTGATGCACTTTCCGACAGCGTGTTTCGTGCGCAAATCGACGCCAATCAACAACTCGCTGAGCAAGGCACGCGGCTCACCGTAGTTGATCCTGCATTTAAACCGTTGCGGCCCATGGGCAAAGGGCGTTCGCTGATTGTGATGGCTGGCGTCATGCTGTTCATGGGACTCGGCGTTGCCATCGCGTTGGGGCTCGCGCTGATCGACGATCGCATCTACCGACGCGCAGATCTTGAAAATCTTGAAATGCTGCCGTTGCTTGCGGTGATTCCACCGCTTGCGACGCGGGCGCACAATAAAGGCAAAGGCAAAAGCAAAGGCCCACGCAAAAGCAAAAAAGCAGGTCCAACATGAGCAGCAAGCGAACGCTTTTTGGCCAAGTCGTAAATCCACCCGGCGAAAGTGGCATGCCACGCGCGCAACTGCCGATGGTGACCCAAGCCATGACGGCCGTCGATGAAGCCGGTGTGCCGATCGTGTCAGGCAACGAAGGCCTCGCGGTGCTACAGCGGCTCGCTGCGGGGGCCGCACTGCAGCCCGCCGCAGGCAATACCATCAGCGCGATTATGGCTGGCAATGGTCCCACCGCTGAAATTGAACTGACCCAACATACCCTGCCAAATGACCAAATCGACAGCCGGTTAGTGCTGCTCGGCGATGCGGATTCACCGCAAGCTGCGGCATTCCGAGTGTTGCGGCACCACTTGCTTGAACATCGCCGACCGCAAGTCATTGTTGTCACCAGCCCACGTGACGGCGACGGCAAAACCACCACTGCGATCAACCTGGCCTTAGCCTTGGCCGAATGCGGCCGTGCCAAAGTGTTGTTGATCGATGCCAATTTACGTCGGCCGGAAATTGCTAGCGTGCTGCGCTTTGTGCCGCCTTGGTGCTTTGCCGAACAACTCGCGGCGCATCGCCACCAGCCAATGTTGCCTTGGAGCATGATCGAAATACCGCAACTGTGGCTGCATGTTGCCGCTGTGAATCTGGCTTCAAAACATACCAATTTGGTTGATGCGCCGGCCTTCGCCATCGCGCTCGAACGGCTGCGCACGGCAAAGTATGATCATATTGTGATCGACGGACCTTCGATCCTCGGCGGTGCCGAAGTCAACCTGATCCAAGATGCCGCCGACGGTGTGGTGCTCGCTCTGCGCAGTGGGCGCAGCAATGCTCGTGATTTACGCGCCGCCATTGACCAAATCACGCCGGCCAAAATCTATGGCAGCGTACTGCTCGAAGCGTAAACAGCCGTCGGCCCACTACCGCTCACGCTTTCCAAGACCAGCGAGAGCGTACACGGTGATCTGACCACGAAACTCGGACTACTGCGCTCCTAGGCTAATCGTGGTCGGTGTACCGAGTACCGAGTCCGGTTGCTGCGGATTTTGTTGAAATTTGCCTCTGTGACCAGCATTGCATGCGCTGCGTTACGGTCGAAACGAAGTCTCGATTTTGTCTTCGACAAACCGAATCCGCGCAGCCCAGGTTTCATCGCGCATCGTTGCAGATCGAGCGCGACGGGCCACCAGCGAAGCACCTTCAGCGACGGCAACATCAAGCAGCTTGATGAATTCATCGGTCGAATGCGCGACGTGACATAAGTTGGCGTACCGCACGACTTCGGGCACTGCCGTCGAGACCACGGAAATCCC
>JAYWHS010001179.1:0-1993 GCA_043777635.1 Kofleriaceae bacterium
ACATCGACGCTTTTGAGTGGTGCTACTTGGGGTTGGGCCAAGCTGGCATCACCCAACTCGGCGGGCCGATTGCTGGCCAACGTGCCAGTAGCCAAGCGCGAGCGGGCTGGCCCGTTGGGGGCTAGGGTTGGGGCCCGGTGCGTCGAAGTGACAACCTTACCTTCGGGAGTGTTGGCTGGCATGAGCCACCTTCATAAAGCACTGGCGACGCACTGCACAACTGCGACTATTTTACGCACCTTGTCATTTTGCAACTTGAACAATTTCATGTGTTTGCGATATCAATTGTAGAGGTGCGAAATCGGTTTCCCGGGTTTGGCGGAGTCTAGCGGCGGCTTCGAAATACTCTCGCAATGATCGCCCCGGCGCTGTGGCATGTCCGACCGGCGCTGTATGTTGCCGGCCCGCATGAGCTTGCCCGACGCCCCC
The DNA here is from genome assembly GCA_043777635.1 of Kofleriaceae bacterium. GTDB lineage: Bacteria > Myxococcota_A > Polyangia > Haliangiales > Haliangiaceae > JABFXX01. The sequence continues at coordinate 430 of JAYWHS010001179.1, forward strand.
GGATTTTATCCGCAACCCAACGAATGGACCTGCGGGCCATTTGCGTTGAAGCATGCATTGATCGCATTAGGCAAATTTGTAGATGCCACCGAGTTGGCCTCGGCGGCCAAGACCCACTGGTGGTCGGGCACCGATGAAATTCGGTTGGCACGGGCCGCGCGTGAACACGAATGTGATTTGGTGTTGGAGCGCCGCCGTGATCCTGAAGAGGCGCGCAAGTTGCTGGTGCGCTTGTTGCGCGAGCAAATCCCGGTGTTGTTGTGCGTTGAAGAGTGGACCCACTGGATCACCATCGTCGGATATCAAGATCGGCGCTTCGTGATGATCGATTCGACCGACGAGCCGGTGATGTCGGTGGCGACCTGGCCGCAGATTCGCAACAAGTGGCGCTACCACGATTTTGAATACGACAAAGTACAGCCCCCGGTGCTGTACGATTTGATGGCGGTCATTCCGCGGTCGCGTTCACAGGCAGTGAAAGCCGATTTTTCGGTAGAGCGCGTTAAATATTTGCGGCGCCCGGAAAATCAACAACTGGCGCTGCATTGGAATGAATACGTCGAAGACTTAATGGCGATTTGCAAACCTTCGGTGCGCATTGTCGAAGCGTTATCGATGGCCGAGTTTTTGCGCCGCCATCAAGAATTGTTAGTGACTCGTGCGCAGTATTGGCACGGCGATGTCGCCCGCGACGACATTGTGCGGCTGTTGCGCAACATGCGTTTTGTGTCCGAAACCTACGGCTTGGTCGTGCCAGCAGCGGCGACCCGGCGGGCCCTCACCGACTTGGCAATCGTCGTGACATTGTGGGCATGTGCTGCGCGTGGCGTCGACGAAATGTTTGGCCTTGGCGGTGCAGTCGCGCGCGATGTGCAACGGGCGCAACGCGAGGAAAAAAAGGCCATCAAGCGTCGCGTCATCAAGCGCGCCGCTCGCGCTGCTAAAGCACCTAAACGCAAACGTACGGGTGCTGCTCGCATCGTGCGTGCAGTGCGAGCTGGGCGAGGGCCGGCAGCAGCAGCGGTAAAAGCTAAGGCTAAGGCCAAGAAATCCGCCCGAATCAAAGCGAAGGCCAAAGCTAGTGCGCTCGCTAAAGCGCAAGCGCCCAAGCCGCTCACGGTGCGGGCAGCGCGGCGCGCGATCGCAACGCGTAAATAACCATGTGTCGCACCGACGGCCGGAGCATAGTGGTCGTTTTAGCTTTCGTTCAGCTCGCAAGTTGTGTGCGATCGCAACGCACTTTGCCGCCGACGCCTGAGCCGTCGCTGCAAAGCTGTTAAAGTTTGCGGGGGGGCACGGACTGACGGACTGGCGGACTTTCAGACTTTCGGGACTGGCGGACTGACGGACTTTCGGACTTTCGGACTTTCGGACTGACGGACTTTCGGACTTTCGGACTGCCGGACTGCCGGACTTTCGGGACTGGCGGACTTTACCGTCGACGAATCGCCAGCTTTTGAGATAGCCGCACGATTTGCGAACTGCAGAAATTGGGGTGGCCTGCCCGATCGCGCACGGCCAGCGCCAACTCTGGCACGGTTGATGGGGTTTGAAATTTCGTTGG
>JAYWHS010001180.1:0-6652 GCA_043777635.1 Kofleriaceae bacterium
GTAGTTGCCAACCCGGGCCTGTCGTTCCGTCTCATGACGATTTTGACCCTCACCACGGGTACTGCTTTCATCATGTGGCTCGGTGAACAAATCACTGAGCGTGGCATCGGCAACGGTTCATCAATGATCATCTTCGCGGGCATCGTTGCCGCAATGCCTGATGCGTTGACGCAGTTCCTTGCTGGTGGTGGTTCCGGCAGCGTTGGCATGTTGGGCTCGGTCTTCATGGCGATTCTAGTTGTCGTGACGGTTGCTGCCATTTGTTATTTCGAGCGCGCCCATCGCCGGATTCCAGTTCAATACACCAAACGACAAGAAGGCCGGAAGATGCACTCAGGTGCACCTCAAAGCTATTTGCCATTGAAGATCAATGTTTCTGGCGTTATCCCGCCAATTTTTGCCTCGTCCATTCTGATGTTCCCCGCCCAAATCGCCGGAATGTCCAAGAATGCCACGCTGCAAGAAGTCGCATCGGTTTTGCAGCAAGGCGACTGGCGTTACGAGACGATCTTCACATTGCTCATCGTCTTCTTCGCGTTTTTCTACACGGCCGTACAGTTCAATGCGGTTGACGTTGCCGATAACTTGAAAAAGGGTGGGGGCTTCATACCTGGAATTCGGCCTGGCAAAAATACCGCTGAATATATCGACCGTGTGTTGTCTCGGATCACCTTTGCTGGTGCGCTGTATTTGGCTGTAGTCTGTATGATCCCGGCGATGTTGCATAAGTACTTACAGATTCCGTTCAACTTTGGCGGGACTGGCTTGATCATTGTGGTGGGTGTTGCACTCGATACTGTGCAACAAATTGAGTCTCACCTTATTACGCGGAACTACGAGGGGTTTGCTGGCCCGCGTGGTCCGCGTATCCGCGGCCGAATCCCGGCAGTTCCGAATCCAGCAGCGTGAATTGTGGTTCCTTTATTTTGGTCGTGTGACTAGGGGCCGCGACCGCCCGATTACCTTTTTGTGAAGATCATATATAAATCCTTCGATGAGCTTCGGCTCATGCGCGCCGCTGGCGAAGTCGCGGCTGCGATTCTCGAAGAAGTGTGTGCTACCGCTGCGCCTGGTGTCTCAACGTGGGAACTCGACCGGCTAGCCCGCAAGCTGATTGAGAAGCATGGCGTCCGCAGTGCGTTTCTGGGTTACTCGCCTGGCGGGTTACCGGCGTATCCAGGGGTACTTTGCACGTCTATCAATTCCGTGATCGTTCACGGAATCCCGTCGAAGAAAGATGTCTTAAAAGAAGGCGACATAATTGCCATCGATTTCGGCATCTTTAAGGGTGGGTACTGTGCCGATACTGCTCGAACTGTGCGAATTGGTAAAGTTTCGCCCGAACGAGATCGGCTTGTTTCGGTTACTGAGCAATCTCTCGAGCTCGCGATGGCGGCCTGTCTTCCAACCGTTCGCATTGGCGATTTAGGCGCAACTGTTCAACAATATGTAGAATCTGCAGGATTCTCGGTAGTTGAGCAATTTGTTGGCCATGGCGTGGGGCGCGCAATGCACGAAGATCCGCAGGTTCCGAACTTCGGAAAATTCGGTTCTGGAAAACGCGCGAAAGCGGGGCTTGTTATTGCAATCGAACCTATGGTAAACGCCGGGACCCTTGACGTGGAGACCTTGGACGACCATTGGACAGCAGTAACGAAAGACGGCAAAGACTCAGCTCACTTCGAGCACACAATTGCCATTACAGATGAAGGTCCCTGGGTGTTGACCCGACTTTCTTCCAAACCAGGTTTCCTAGGCACTCCATAGCCTGTTATTAATCGACCCACACCAAACGCCCAAACGAGTAACGCCATGAAGGTTAGAGCATCCGTTAAGCCCATCTGCACCAAGTGCAAAGTGATCAAACGCAAAGGCGTTGTTCGCGTGATTTGTTCAAACACTCGTCACAAACAGCGTCAAGGCTAGTCCGAGATATAGAGAAGACACAGGAGATTTGAAAAATGGCTCGTATTGCAGGTGTAGACCTCCCTCGAAATAAGCGTATGGAAATTGCGCTGACCTATATCTTCGGCCTCGGCGACCACGCCGCGCGCATCGTGCTCAATGCAGCCGGTGTTTCGTTCGACAAAAAGTCGGATGATCTCGATGAAAACGACGTCCGGCAAATCCGTGACGCCATTGAAAAGCATTACCGCGTCGAGGGCGATCTGCGCCGCGACATTCAACTCAGCATTAAACGCTTGATGGACCTCGGTTGTTACCGCGGCACCCGTCATCGCCGTGGCTTGCCTGCGCGTGGCCAACGCACGCATACCAACGCACGTACTCGTAAGGGTCCGCGTCGTATGGCAGTCAAGAAACAGGGCGCGGTTAAGAAATAGCGGAACGGGACAAAGATTATGTCGAACGTCAAAGGCAAGCAGAAAAAGAAAGTTCGCAAGAACATTCAAACCGGCGTGGCGCATATTGCGGCCACATTCAACAACACGATTGTCAGCATTACCGATGTGAGCGGCAACGTTGTGTCGTGGTCGTCGTCCGGTACGTGTGGTTTCAAAGGCTCGCGCAAATCCACTCCTTTCGCAGCCCAACTGGCTGCCGAAGACGCAGCCAAAAAAGCATTCGAACATGGCGTTCGCAATGTCACTGTTTACATCAACGGTCCAGGTTCGGGCCGAGAGTCGGCGCTTCGTGCATTAGCGGCAGTTGGTTTCAAAATCAATTTGATTCGCGACGTCACGCCAGTGCCACACAACGGCTGTCGTCCACGTAAACGCCGTCGCGTTTAACTAACGCGCACTGCATATCTCTTATCGATGAACTCTAGGATCTAGGAAACTACAATGGCACGTTACATTGGCGCAGTTTGCCGGCTTTGCCGCCGCGAAGACATGAAGCTCTTTCTTAAAGGAGAGCGTTGCTACACTGATAAATGTGGTTATGAGCGTCGCTCGTATCCACCAGGTCAGCATGGTCAAAGCCGTCGTAAGAAACGGTCGAACTACGGCGAGCAATTGCGCGAAAAGCAAAAAGTTAAACGTATCTACGGAATCGCTGAAAAGCAATTCCGTGGCTATTACTACAAGGCGACTCGCATGAAGGGCGTCGCTGGCGATAATCTCGTTCAATTGCTTGAGCGTCGTTTGGACAACGTGGTGTACCGCATGGGCTTTGCTTCGGATCACGCTGAAGCTCGCCAATTGGTTCGCCATGGTCACTTCACGATCAACGGCAAAAAGGTGGACATTCCATCTTATCTGGTGCGCGCTAACGATTCGATCGTAGTGGCTGAAACGTCGCAAAAGATTGCTCGTATCAGCGAAGCGCTGGCCGCTGTGGACCGTCGTGGCGTTCCGCAATGGATTGATCTCGACAAGGACGCGTTTCGCGGAACTGTCAAGCAAATGCCAGCTCGCGAAGACGTCACGTTGCCAATTCGCGAACAACTCATCATCGAACTTTACTCGAAGTAAAGCACTGTGCCTCACGGCACTTCACCGTACGCCAAAACGGTGTACGGCAACGCGGTTTCGAACCCGCATTGTTCGACCAGGCGCGATGAAAACGTTTGGTTATTTACGGAGCAAGACACATGGAACCGACCCCAGAACAAACTGCATTGATGGCCAAAAACTGGCGCGACTTGATTCGTCCGCGCACGCTCGAAATTGAAGAGCGTTCGGAAACCTACGGTAAGTTTTCGTGCGAGCCGCTTGAACGCGGTTTTGGAACTACGTTAGGTGTTTCATTGCGCCGCGTGCTGTTGTCGTCATTGCAAGGCGCAGCGATTTCGCATGTTGCCGTGGACGGCGCATTGCACGAGTTTACCTCGCTGCCAGGCGTGGTTGAAGATGTCACCGACATCATCTTGAACCTCAAAGAAACCTTGTTTCGCGTTGAAGCCGACAAGACCTACACCGTTCGTCTCGACAAGCAAACCGATGGAATCGTAACAGCTGGCGACATAGCGCTTGTTGACGGCGTCACCTGCCTCAATCCGAATCATCGCATCTGCACCCTTGCTAAAGATGGCAAGGTCGCAATGGAGTTCACGATCACCACTGGTCGCGGTTATGCTCCTGCCGAGCGCCATTCTATTGACCTTCCCGTCGGTACGATTGCGATCGACGCTTTGTATTCGCCAATTCGCAAGGTTAACTTCACCGTAACCAACGCTCGTGTTGGTCAACAAACCGACTACGACAAGCTTACACTTGAAGTCTGGACTAACGGTGCGGTTCGTCCCGACGACGCAGTTGCGTACGCTGCAAAGATTTTGAAAGAGCAACTCAACCTCTTCATTAACTTTGAAGAGATGGCTGAACCTGTGGAATCTCCACGCGATGAAGCCGCCGAGAAGCTCAATGAAAACTTGTGGCGCACGGTGGACGAGCTGGAACTTTCAGTTCGTTCTGCTAACTGTTTGCAAAACGCCAATATCAAATATATTGGCGAATTGGTTCAGAAGAGCGAATCTGAAATGCTCAAGACCAAAAACTTCGGTCGCAAGTCGCTCAAAGAAATCAAAGAGCTACTTGCTGAAATGGGCCTGCAGTTGGGCATGAAGCTCGACAACTGGCCAGGCCCGAATCCGCTCAAGAAGTAATTTTCACCCTACGTACGACACTTCGAAATCGAGTTAGACCATGCGACACGGAAATTTAGGACGACGCCTCGGCCGTAACGCCTCGCACCGCGCGGCAATGTTCAATAATATGGTGACTGCACTTTTCACCTACGGCCGTATTGAAACCACGGAAGCCAAAGCAAAAGAATTGCGTCGTTTCGCCGATGACACCATCGGTTGGGGCGTTTCGGTTCATGCGCTGGTTGCCAAAGGTGACCAGACCACGCCTGCTGAAAAGGCAAAGCTCATCCACGCTAAACGGATGGCACGTAAAACCGTGATGACAAAAGACGCGCTGGGGCGTTTGTTTGCGGAAATCGGGCCGCACTTCGCTACCCGTCCAGGCGGTTATACTCGTATTTTGAAGTCCCGGATCCGCAAGGGTGATGCCGCGCCGATGGCGATGGTTGAACTTGTCGGTTTGGGCGACAAAGCGTAAGTTTCAGATACACAATTTGATATTGCAATTGCCAAGCGGTTCGCCGCTTGGCTTTTTGCGTTCGTTTGGCTGACTGTTTTATCCTAGGACCGGCTTCAATCATCTGTGCAATCAGGATTGACTAGATTTGCGAATGAACCGCTAGCATTACCAGGGTGGCTCGCTAATAATCAAAGGTATGGCAGATGGCGACGATCTTAAACGTGCTCAATCCGGCGACCGCGAAGCGTTCGGTCGCCTGGTTCGCACGCATTACCGTCGAATTTATAGCTGTGTTGCCCATATTCTCGGTAACCACAGCGACGCCGATGACGCAGCACAAGAAGCATTTCTGCGGGCCTATGTCGGTCTTGCTGGATTTGATGGCCGTTCGGAGTTTTCGACGTGGCTTTACCGTATAGCTATCAACACAGCGCTGAATTTTCGCCGCAAAGGCCGGGCCACGGCGGCCACTGCAGCCGCTGGTGCACATCAGGTGAATCATCTTGGCGGACGACCCGAAGCATTGGCGAATCAGCCCAATAATCCTGCTGAGCAGATGCAAATCGATGCTGATCTCAAACGTGTACTCAGCAAAGTCTGTGAGTTGTCACCATCGCTGCGCGTTACTCTGGTTTTGACGACGGTAGAACAGCTATCGCATAAGCAAGTGTCTGAAATTCTTAATGTACCTGAAGGTACTGTGGCATGGCGTGTTAATGAGGCGAGACGGATGTTACGCGCAGCGTTGTCGGAGGCAGGCAGTGAAAAAAATGCTGTTACGTCGAATTTTTCGCAGTCTGAACCCAAGATATGATAACCCCGGCGAGACTAACCGTGTGCAGTCAATACTGAGCGGGTTACAATCCAATGGCCGACCAAAATAACGGAAAAGCATCTGAAAGTTCTGACCAGGTCGAGGGACTTGACCAACGCGTCCGAGCCGCCATGAGTGCCTTGGATGCGGGTATTTCGCCAGAAGCCCACGATCTCGGGGTTGCTAGCGTGATGACTCGGCTCGATGAAGCAAAGACCCTTTCCACCTTGCCTGATTTGGAGACGTCGATGACGAACGAAACGAATTCCTCTGTACCTACGCCTATTTCCGCCGAAGCTACTCCAGTGCCAATGCGCGCTGTCGTACCCGCGGATGCGCCACCTGTGGCAGCGCGCAAGGCCAATGAGGATTCTGGTCTTCATGACCTCAAAAATCTCGCTGCATCGGCTAAAAATCGAATTACTACGCGTCGAGCTACGGCCCCGCCATCCGATGATGACGCAATGCTGTCGGCAGCATCGGCAAGTTTCAAAGCCATGGCATTGCCGGAGCCGGCACGCATTGTTTCTTTGCCAAATCCTGGCGTCGTCCCAGCGCTTGCGCGTGCGCCTAAGGCCACCCAATCCGAGATGACGATTGCAACCTCGAATGGCGTAGCGGCGGCTGAATTTACGCCTTCCACGAAAGCGGCGAATAAGAACGTACTTGCTATTGGTGGCGGCATCGCCGTTGTTGCTGCTGCTGCGGTAGCGTTTTTGGTAATTGGTAACAAGGGTGGCAGCAAGACGGCCGCGACACCGGTCGCTACCATCGCTGCGGCTCCAGCTGCCGACCAACGTGCGGCAATTCGCTCCGCCGCCCCTTCGGC
>JAYWHS010001181.1:0-1991 GCA_043777635.1 Kofleriaceae bacterium
AAATCCTGGGTGATCATTTGCTGCAACACCCGAAACGCGCTGTCATGCTGGCCGCCACGATACAGTTGCGCGGCATTGCCACGCAATTGAGCGAGTCGAATCCAAGCATGCCCACGCGCCAGCATGGCTGGATTGTAGCTGGCTTTGCTGGTCCTTTGGGGCACCCACCGTGCCGCATTCTTGGTACCTTGGTTTTTACATGAGTCAAGCGCGCGCTGAAGTTTGGGCCCTGTGGCAGCTGCCTGCATTGCCGGCACTACACCAACGCGTCGCAGCGGCTGCGTTACATGCTGCGGCTGCGATCGATGCCAGCGATACGCTAACCGTTGCAGTGCCCGAGCGCGCAGAATTGACGGCTGCTGTATTGTATCGGCTTGCCGAAGCAAAATTGTTCGCAGGTGATCCACGAGCAGCGGAACAAGCTTTGCAAGCCATCGGCCCAGCTACCGCCGACGATAGTCCATGGCGATTTGCAGCCGGGGTGCGAGCCTGCCGCGTGGCCCTGCGCCGTGGCCAGCGCGAATTGGCGCAAAGCGCGTTGGTCACTGCCGCACAAACCATGCCGCCCAACAAGCCGCTGATCGAAGTCACCGCCACTACGCTAGGCAGTGCCGACCACGCCTGGCGCAGCGCGGTGATCGAACTGGGCATAGCCATCGCCGAGTTAGAAATCCAACATCAGTTCCCTGACATCGCAGCCCTGGACGCCGTCCGGGCCTTGGTAGCGCTGCCAACCATCAACGAGCAACGCGATCAAGTCTTCACCATGCGGCAACTACTAACCGCTGCGGCCTTCGGAGATGGCGACGGCAATGCTGCCGCCATCTTGTTACGGGCCAATATCAAGCTAGCCCATGCCGTGACATCGGTTGAGGACGAAGTTGAAGCGCGGCTGGCGCTCATTGGAGTCCTCGTTGAACAAGGCCAACCGGTCCACCTTGCCGAAGCCACCCGTCACGCCCAACAAGCGCGCGATGCGTCGTTAGAAATCATGGCAACCCGGCCGGAATTGCATATCGCGAGCTTGGTTGCGCAAGCCGGGGTACTCGAACGTAGCGGCCGACGCGCTGGTGCGCTGGATCGCTGCATTGAGGTCGCTGCCAGCGCAGCCAAGCAGGGCAGTGTGCCAGGCTACGTGGCGGCGGTCGGCATGATGGCTGAAATGTACGCTCGCAGCGGCGACATTGCATCAGCGTTTCGGACCTTAGCCGAATCGAGCTACGCCCTGACCCAAGCTACCGGCAGTGCAGCCTCGCCGTTGTTTAAGCCATACCTGCAGCGCTTGGAACAACAAGTCGGAATCCAACGATTACGACAAGTTGCAGCAGAGGTTCATGCCGCCAACGAGTTACTGGCGATCGTCTAACGCACGGTGATAGCCGGTCTTCAAGGTAGAATGCACCAAGCGCAAGCGTACACTGATACAATGTCGCAGCGCCGATACATCACAATGCAAGGACCAAACTAAATGGCTGCAGTACCTGGCGCAAAAAGCACAGCCGCAGACCCGCAGGCATTAATCGGCAAGTATGCAGCCAAGACTCAGCAAGGTGCCGCCGCCGACACCGCCATCGTCACCCGCGTAGAAACCGCCATTGCGCATTCGCCGATGGGCTGGTTGCAATCGGTGCTTGGCGAAGCTGGCGCCAAAGCTTCGCACGATCAAGGTGAAGTCAAAGGCAAACTGTCAGAGCACAAGCAGCTCATCGACGATAACAAAGACCAAGCGCCACCCGACGCTGGCGCTGCACCAGCCCTAGCACCGGCCGCAAAGCCAAGCGTGAAAGCGTCAAGTGGCGGCGGCGCAACGCCGGCTGTTGACAAAAATAAAGGTGTCGCTGGCGCTGGCACCAAGGTCGCAAGCAAACCGATCGCGAAACCAGGACAAACCGTAAGCAAAAAAGCTGGCATGCCCACCGGGCTTGCAGTTGCCGCTGGCGCTACCGCCAACGATGCCGAGCTCGACGGCATGCTCAATGGCTATACGCCCA
>JAYWHS010001182.1:0-1991 GCA_043777635.1 Kofleriaceae bacterium
TGTGCCGCGCGTGTAACGCGTTCTCGGTTGCATACCGGCGACTTGTCAGTTGAAAGTCGCGCAGAAAAGACTGGAACGTCCCATTATTTACAGCAAACAAGACCAACCACAGGTTATCGGCCACCGTGCCGGGCGTGTGCGGTCCGGGCCCCCGCGCGAGTAACGCGTGGAGGGTTGAATGCCGGCGACGTGTCGTCGGCAGAAGGGACGGGAACGTCCCTTGCAATGATAGGAAAATAATATGACGACAGAAATAGTAAGTAGAGAAGCAGTAATTGAAGCATTGGGGCGCATTGTGACCCCCGGTGCCAAGATGCTCGCATTGGCCGATGATCTGGGGTTGCGCAAAACCGCGTATCCGGCACTGCGCGCGATTTTGGCGCAGCTCGTTGACGAGGGCATCGCTGAGTTACGACCAGGCGGTGCTTTTGCATTGGTGCCAACGGGGCGCAAAAGTGACAATAAAAGTAAACGTGGGCGCCGTGCCAGCGTAGTCAAAGCGCCAGGGCAGGCGTTTGAAGACGACATTCCTGATTCGCCCGAGCCACGTGTCGTGGCCCGCAAAGCACTCGTTGCCGCTGTGGTTCCCGCACCCGCAAAGCCAGGCAAAAAGCCGGCCGGGGTAGGCAAGCCGGTTGGTAAAGCTGTCGGCAAGCCAGCCGGTAAGGCCGCGAGCAAAGCCGACAAAACCGCCGGCAAGAATCCAAAATTACCTTGGCGTGCGGTGCCTGCAGCACCGAGTGCGCCGACTACGCTAGCACCTGCGAGCAAGAATCGCGCAAAGGGCCCGCCTGCGGTTCAATATGGCTCGACGGTAGTGCGTGAAGCGTACGAAGCACCGGAGTTTACGCCAGAACCGAAACGCAGTGACAAGGTGGTTGTAGCGTCGGTGCCACAGCCGATTCGCCCCATGGTTGCAGCGGCCACGGAGCCTGCTGCCAAGTCGGCCGCGCAGTTCGTTGCTACCGTGGATGGGCCGCCGTCGGGCCGAATCACCGTGCACCCTGCTGGCTACGGCTTCGTTGTAACCGACAACAAGCAAACCGTTTTTGTGCCTGCAAAGTATCGAGGCAATTCACTCGATGGCGATCGGGTGGTGCTCTCGACATGGGAAGGTGTCAAAGGCACCGAGGGCCGTGTCGACGAAGTCCTGGCTCGCGGCCGGGCTCGCTTGACCGGGATTGTGCGCAAAGCCGGGCGCTTCATGTACTTGGAGCCGGATGATCCACGCATCGCAGCCGACTACGGTCGCGTTGGTATTGACGGTGGGGCCATCGGTAAAGAAGGCGAGTCGGTGGTTATCGAAATTACCCGTTACCCGACGGCGATCTTGAAGGAATTGGCAGGGCGAGTGCTCAAGGTGCTTGGCGATCCGGAAGATCCGCGCACCGAAATCGAAAAGATTTTGGCGTGCGCATGTATCCCGTTGGAATTCCCGCAAGAAGTTGCCGATGCCGGTGAGCGCACGCCGTTGCAGTTGCGCGACAAGGACTTTGTTGATCGCATCGACTTACGCGATAAACGGTTTTGCACGATCGATCCTGAAACTGCACGCGACTTCGACGATGCGTTGTGTATTGAAGATGGCCCGCTCGGCGGTACCCGGGTTTGGGTTGCAGTGGCTGACGTTGCCCACTACGTGCGTTGGGGCGACGCGCTGGATCGCGAAGCGTCCATTCGCGGTGTGTCGGTCTACTTGCCTGATCGCGTAATTTCCATGCTGCCACGCCAGTTGTCGGCAGGCATCTGTTCGCTCAACCCAGATGTTGAACGGTGCGCCATGGTGGTGCGGCTTGATTTCGACAACGAGTTTGTATTGCAAGACACCAGCTACGCAGCTGCCGTGATTCGTAGCCATGGTCGGCTCGACTACCCTGGGGTTGCCGCTGCACTCGGCGGCGATTTCCGTGGGCAACGCGAGCACTATCGACCGTGGATCGGCGAGCTTGAACGTCTCAATGCGCTGGGCCAAGTGTTGCGGAGCAAACGCC
>JAYWHS010001183.1:0-6639 GCA_043777635.1 Kofleriaceae bacterium
TTGCCGGGAAATGATGGATTAGCGACGGTCCAACCTTTGGGCCGAGCAAAATGCATCGTCTCGCCATCGTCTTGAACAGTGACATTTTCAAATGCCAGCGTCGCTTTAGCTTCGGCAGGCACCGCTGCATTGGCCAGCGCCGCAACATCGACGGCAGGCGCAGCTTTGCCACCGCTTGTACCTTCTTTTTTGCCACAGCCAGCGGCGACTAACACAATGCTCAGAAGACAAGCCACATTCAATCGGTTCATACCGCAGGCTACTCCAAAACTCACGCTGCCCGCAACCGAGCCGGCCTGCAGCAAAAGTCTTCGCACACACATTGCCCAGCCAATTGCATCTATGGTGGCGCGCGCTACCTTGCCACCATGTTCGATGATCAATTTGTACGCAGCCTTCCGTTCGATCGTTCCGGCCGAGCCGGCACGCGGCAAGTAACTGGCGTATGTGGTTCGCTGGTTACACCAACACCGGTTGCCGCGCCCACATTGGTCGCCTGGATCGACGACGTTGCCACGATGTTGGGGCTTACCTCACCGCCGGATGCCGCATGGGTCGAAGCCTTGGGTGGCAATCGTGTTATCGACGGCATGGTGCCGTACGCCGCGTGTTATGGCGGCCACCAATTTGGCAATTGGGCTGGCCAGCTCGGGGACGGCCGCGCGATCACCTTAGCCGAAATCATCGGACCAGATGGCCGCCGCTCTGAATTGCAGCTCAAAGGCGCGGGGCCCACCCCGTATTCCCGCAACGCTGATGGCCGCGCGGTCTTGCGCTCGTCGTTGCGCGAATTGGTGTGCAGCGAAGCGATGCACCACCTGGGCGTGGCCACCACCCGCGCACTTTCGTTGGTAACCACCGGAGATCTGGTCTTGCGCGATATGTTTTACAATGGCAATGCGCGGCATGAACCCGGTGCGATCTGTGCCCGGGTTGCGCCCAGCTTTTTGCGCTTTGGCAATTTCGAGTTGCACGCATCACGCGGCAACAACGAACTGCTCAAACAACTGGCCGATTACACGGTGCGCAATTTTTTCTCTGATGCCACCAGCGCTACGGTGCCCCTCGACGCAGCGGCATACCTCCAGTTTTTCTATCAAGTTTGTTTGCGCACCGCAGCCATGGTGATCGATTGGATGCGCGTTGGATTTGTCCACGGGGTGATGAACACCGACAACATGTCGATCCTGGGCCTTACCATCGACTATGGTCCTTACGGCTGGCTCGAACCGTACGATCCACGTTGGACACCAAACACCACCGACGCTGGTGGCCGCCGCTACGCATTTGGTGCACAGCCCCGAATTGCGCAATGGAATCTCGCACAGCTTGCACGAGCCTTGCGGCCATTGATTAATGATGACGCCGCGCTGGCCACCGGCATCGACATGTACTGGCGTGAATACACCGCTGGTTATCGCCGCATGATGCTTGCCAAACTTGGCCTTGATGCCACCACCCGCGACGACGATGACGGGCTAATTGCCGAGTTGCTGGAGATCTTTGCAATCACGGAAATCGACTACACCTTGTTCTTTCGTGGTTTGGCAAACGTGCCCAGTGCGTCGACGAGTTCGCCAACAGCCGCGTATCCCGACCGGGTTGCGCCTCTACGTGAAGCATTTTATGCGCCCGAAGACGTCGACGGTTGCGCTGCAATTGCACTCACCGCCTGGCTCGATACATATGCTGCGCGCGCGCGCACCAGCGCCACCGATGCCGCCCGCGCCGTGGCCATGAATCGCATCAATCCGTTGTATGTGCCGCGCAATTATTTGGCGCAACTCGCGATCGATGCCCTCGATCGTGGCGACGCCACAGTGTTGCAACAATTGCTCGCTGTCGGCCGCCACCCCTACACCGAAATGTCAGGCTGCGAAACATTTGCAGGCAAGCGGCCCGAGTGGGCCCGTCAAAAAGCCGGCTGCTCGATGCTCAGTTGTAGCTCGTAACTTTTGTAGCTGGTGACTTCAAAACCGGGTCGCTGCAACCAGGCCCGCGCTGTTAGCACCAAGCCATGGTGCAACCAATGTGGCGCGCTCGCCATCTTTGGGTGCCACCAACCAAACCACCACGGCGGTAGCCAGCAAAGCCCCAGCTGCAACGCTAAGTCCGGTGGCAATGTCAGCGTGGCGCTGCGCGGTTTGAACATCGCGCGCTTGTTGCGGCGTGCAACCATCGGGACCACACGCTGCAGTGATATCGCGATAGTCGTGACGGGCCCACAAGCCGACGGCAATTGCACTACCACCGACGACAACACTGCCGATGCCTAGGCCGATTGAGACCCGCCGCCAGGATGCACGACGCTGTGGAGCACCCGACGCAGGGCTATCAGTTTTTGCGACAACCTCGGGCGCTGCTAACGGCAAAAGCTTCGGCACTTCGACTGTCGGCCGTTGGCCAGCGCTGATCGTGATGTCGGTGCTCCAAGGCTGCCGTTGGGCAGCCCGGGCTTCGATATGATACGGCCCAGGCGTTACAAAAATCACGGTTTCGTCGGTGGCCAACACGCGACCTTCGATTGAAAGCTGTAGTGCACCGCGATCTTCTTGGGTAACGACCAGCAACCGACCCAGTTGCGGCTCGACTGCCGCAGCGCGCGACGTCGCATAGCCGCCACGTTTGTCCGCGGGCCCCGCAAGTTTTGCAGCAGTGAGAAAACTTCGACGCGCATCGAGCGGCCGTTGCAGTTTTTCGTAACAATCACCGAGGTTGAGCCACGTACCAATCGCTTGAACCTTGCGCGCGCTGAGTTCAAAACTTTGGCAGGCAGGTTCAAAGTCACCCGCATCCATCTGCGTACGCCCGCGCTCGAATAGTTCTTTGGCTGCATTTTTGTCGTCGGCAGACACCGCGTCATCGGCGACGACCTGGTGAGGCCTTACACCCAAGGTAAGGATCACAGCGGCGATAACGGTTCGGTTTAGAACTGACATTTCAAAGGTTCCTTATCGCAATCAACTCCAGTTTTGACAGCTGCGCCGCTACCGACTTTTTTCGGCGGACGGGTAGCCGATACTTTTAGCAAGCGAGCACACTTGACGGTTTTGCGCACTTCACGATGTACGCTGGCGCTTTTGGCGAAGCGGCGCAACGCGATGCGATCGTTTTGTTCGCACGCAGCAAGGGCACACGCCAACTCGTTGCCTGCCGAATCTTTCGCGCATGCGCGCAGTAGCTGAACCGACGTGAACGGCGGAACCTCGACGACGGCTAGCGCAGCATCGCTTGCTGGCGTGCCTGCGTGGCTCGACACCATGCCAGCATCCGACGTTGCAGCGACGAGCAGGGCCGTATCAAGCGTACCGGCAGCCTCAGCGGTTTGCGTTGGCGCAGCGTCAATACTGATCAATGCCGCGACATTGGCAATGACAACGGCAGCGCGCTCAGGCTTGCCATCTTGCAATGCGAACCACACCCCGGCACCGGCGGCAGCAACCAATAACAAAGCGATCGCGAACCAGGTGCTGCGCCGCTGTCCTAGCAGTGATGGCAACGTCAAGCGCGCCGTGGGCGCAGGTACGCTCGAACTCGCGGAGCTACGTGCAGATGCCATGTACGGCTCGGCTTGCGTCGCCGTGAGATCCGCCTCAGGGTCGTCGTCTTCATGCTCATCATCGCCGATCGCCGGTTGCGCAACCGCCACGTTGTCGGCCGCCAGCTGTATCGACATGCGTGCTTGCAGCGGCGGCAAAACCGGATTGCCACCGGTGAGTTTCGCAGCAATCAGATCGGCTGTCGCCACCGACGCTTCTTGGGCCAACGGCAGCCAGCGCTCATCGTTGGGATCGGAAGGTTCGCCGACATCAAACGGCACTAAAGCACCTACCGCATCGGCACCCGGAAACGCGATGCCTTCGACCTCAGTTGCATCGTTGATCCCTCCCCACGCAGGTGCAGGCGCCGGCGCGGCGGTTGGTGCTACGCTTGCGAGCGTCGCCATCACCGCACCCGGTTGGGTTAGTGCAGGACTATGTACATCGGTAGTCGGCTCAGCGTCGTGCCGGCGATCCACCGTCGACAATTCGACCCACGGCTCCGGCGTTTCACCAAAAAGCTCGGTGATGAAGCTGCCCAAATTAAACGTCGAGAGCACCAGGCCCGCCGAAACTGCGGCCTTTTCGACGGCCACCAACATTTCACCAGCAGTGGCAAATCGGGATTCAGGATCTTTTGCGAGTGCGCGCGCCACCACAGCGTCAAACCCTGGCGGCACTTGGTCACGGAACCGTGAAGGCGGCGGCGCAATATGATTGCACGTCGCCTCCATCGTTTCGAGATCCGTCGCGCGCTTGTACAGGCGCTTGCACGTCAACAGTTCCCACATCACGATGCCCAATGTGAAAATATCGCTGCGCCGATCGACGGTGGCCGGCGCGCGAATTTGTTCGGGCGACATGTACCCAACCTTGCCTTTGGTCGCGCCAGCGTGAGTGTGGGCCAAACGTTGACCTTGTTGGTTGGTGGCTTTGGCCACGCCAAAATCGACGACTTTGACGCTGCCTTCAAAGCTCAACATGATGTTGGATGGCGAAACATCACGATGCACAATGCCCAGCGGGCGACGGTCACTGGTGGTGCGGGTGTGCGCGTGATGCAGCCCACCTGCAGCACCAACAATAATTGTCGCGGCGATATCCAATGGCACCGGTTGCCGATTTTTGGCGCTGCGCACTAACAGATGGTGCGTGTTTTCACCGTGCACATATTCCATTGCCAAGTAGTACGCGCCGTCAATCTCGGTAAAATCATAGACCTGTGCAATATTGGGATGCGCAAGCGTAAAGCTCACGCGTGCTTCGTCGAGAAACATCTGCAAATATTCGGGATCGTCGCCGTACTCTGCCAATACGCGTTTGAGCACAACATGTTTGGCGATACCGGTGCCGGTGGTCATCTTGCCAAGCAAAATTTCCGCCATGCCACCACCCGCGAGGCGCCCCAGCACCTGATAGCGGCTTGGGCCGCCATTCGATGGAGGTCGCTCAAACACCATGCCTAATGCTCCCCTGGCTGCGTCGGTGGGTCAAGGTTTGGCAACACCGCCCTGACGTGAGGCAATGTAGGCAAAGCCCAGCCCTTGCGCCGGCAATAGTAGTCAAGTGATACTCGTGGCATGTGGTTGCGTTTAGCGCTGGGCGCTGCACTGCTTGGTCAGGTCGCGAGTTGTCGACAAGTCCTCGGACTCGATGATGTTCGCGTTGCAGCCGATGCGGCACCTGATTCAGCCGATGCAGCGGTTGATGCAACATTGATTGACGCGGCCTGTTGGACTGCTCAGAACCTTGATAATCCCTGTGACTTTGTCGGTACCAGTGACGTGGTGATTCCGCCTGCAACCTCAGGCACAGTTTTATTTAGTGGTGCCACTGGAAAGTTCGTATCGTCGTCCGGCGCGGAGTTGGCGCAGGTGCCATGCATCACCGTATTGCAGGTATCAAACAACTTGTTGCGAGTTTGCGTGATGAAGTCGCTGGACATGAGTCACAAGTCGTTATCAATCACCAACGAAGATGGCGCGATTGCATTTGTGGTGCACGGCGACGCCACCGTAAACAACGTAAGTTTGTCGACCATCGCACCCGACGTAGCAACCAGAAATCTGTGCATGTCGACGCGCGGGGCCGACTCGGCGGCAAGTCCAGCCGGTGGCGCTGGCGGTTCCGGTATCAGCCAGGGTGGTAACGGCGGCGCTGGCGCGAGTACGCCGATCGCGGCAGGTGGCATAGCTGGACCAGCTATTTTAAACGCATCGCTTGTGCCGATCATTACCGGCTGTCGTGGCAGCACGGGTGGCCGAGTTACCGGTGGCGATGTTGGCGGCAGCTCGGTCTCCGGCGGCGGGGCATTTGAATTGGCGGCGGCAGGGACGATCACGGTCGAAGGATTTATCGACGCTGCGGGTCGCGGTGGCAATGCTGGCGCAAAATCCACCACGGGTACGGGCGGCGCGGGTGGTGGTGGCGGTGCTGGTGGTGCGTTGCTTCTCAACGGCGCACGCATCGTAGTATTGGGCACAGGCAAAATTTCGGCCAACGGTGGCGGCGGTGGTGCGGGTGGTGGTGGCACGAATGGATCAACCAACAACTCGACCAATCTCATGGCCGCCAAAGGTGGGGTGGGCGCGCTGCTGTCGGGCAATGGCGGCGACGGCGGGTTCGGCGTGGGTGCCACCGCGACCGGCAACCCTGGTGCTGTTGCGGGTGTCGCAGATCGCGGCGCGGGCGGTGGTGGTGGCGGTACCGGTCGCATCGTGCTGACGGCACGTGAGCCAGGCGGCTTGGTTATTACCGCCGGTGCGGTGATCACGCCGCTGCCTAACTGAGTCGCCGCGCGAAAGATGTGAAGCACCTGCGTGGTCGGCGAATATACAAGCTCACACCGTTTACGGGCCCTGATGTGTCCACGCCGGATCGTCGACGAGAAACTGGTGAATCCAGGTACCGAGGGACACACCACCAGCCGTTGGCCACGGAGTCTGGCCGAACATGACGTGCGGGTTGCCGTCCTGGGTAAAGAATTTTTGCCGTGGCCCGGCCGCGGCCCGCAATGCGGTAATTTGGCTGGCCTGAATCGCATCCGATAGACCAAAAAAAGTACCGATCACATCATCGCCGCGATACGCCATCACCGCAT
>JAYWHS010001184.1:0-1987 GCA_043777635.1 Kofleriaceae bacterium
GCCAAGGCCGGTGCCGCCGCTGGTTTGTTTGGTCGTGAAGAACGGATCAAAAATTTTATCGCGTAGATCTTGCGCGATGCCCGGGCCGGTGTCGCGCACTTCGAGTTGCACAAATGCTTGCGGCGCGGCGTCTTCCAAGCCCGGCCGCGACCGCAGCACACTTACGGTTTCAACCTCGAGCCCACCACCATTGGGCATGGCTTGCACCGCATTGAGCACCAAGTTGAGCAGCACCTGCTGCAAGCGATCAGGGTCGCCACTGCACGCGGGCAATTGGTCGGCACGGATCAGTTGGCTTTTCACTTTATTCGCAGTGATTTGCCCCGACAGCAACTCCAGCGTCACGACTACCAACTCATTGATATTGATTTTCACATTGTCGGGCACGCCGACTTTGCGACGGGTGAAATCCAGCAAGCGCTGAATAATTTTGGTGATGCGGGCGGTTTGCTCGGCGATGATTTCAGCGTTTTTGGTAACGGCGATAGGATCATTGGCTTTTTTGACGGTGGTTCGGGCGCGGCCCGCAATTACCCCTAGGGGCGTGCCTACTTCATGGGCAATTTCCGCTGCAAGTTGACCTATCGTTGCAAGTTTTTCGGAATGGCCCAAGCGTTGTTCTAAGCCCAGCTTGGCTTGGTTTTGCCGTTGGGTTTCCGCCTTCGACTCGCGCAACGAAAATGTCATCTCATTGAACCGCGTTGCAATCGCGCCAACCTCGTCGTCGCGTTCAGACAAAATGACGTGAGATAAATCTCCTTTGGCAACATCATCGACGCCACGCAACAACTTGGCAATGGGCCTACTGATCACGTTGCGCGCTAACACGCCCATCGCCACTGTCGTCATTGCAGTCACTAGCACAATCAGCGCAATCGCGCGCCACAAGTCAGCTCGCGCCGCGTCGTTCAAGCCGTCGAGGGAGCGTGAAATTTCCAACATGGCCACGACTTCAAGACCTGAGTCGCCAACGCGCCGCACCGCGCTTGGCGCATGCAACGACACCGCATGATACAAGCGCTTCGAGTCGTCGTCGAGAATTGCCATTTTGGGAACTTCCAAAAAGCTGCGCATCCAACGGTTTTGTCGATCAGTTTCCCGATTGCCGGTTTCCACACCAGCACGGTTTTGTGCCACCAGGTCAACCCGCCACTTCACCGATCGATTCAACTCAGCGATTAGCTCAGGCGGCGGCGCGCGTAAAACTGGCTCAGGGATATGCTCCAAACCCACTTGCAAGCTCGCGGCTACAGCCTTGGCCTCGCGCTCCATGGCACTGCGGCGCTCGCGCGACCGACCGCGGACATCAAAAAATGCGTAGGCCGACGACGCCACCAGCACAAACACCCCGGTCGCCACCGTCAGGCGCAGTGCGACTTTCACGGTACCCCGCCGCGCCACAGGTGCGCCGTATGCAATGAATCAAACATCAGCCGACCGGTACTCTACGCTACCCTGAGGCGCATTAACATCGGCCACGACCAGCGCGTCGTTGGAAGCATCACCACGACTCGCGCGTTGTACCGCTATGATTCGCGACATTTTCACGCAAGCAACCAGGCCGGCGAGTGGTCGGCGATACCGGTTCGAGTTATCGTGGAGCCCTGGTATGAAATTGTTTCAATGTAGTAGCTGTTGCCTTGGTGGCGTATGAGTACAACCCAGGCAGCGCCCGGCCCAGTGCCGTCGGCTCGACGCTTTGGCCTCGGGGTCGCAATTGCGATCGTGATCGCCAACATGATTGGCACCGGCGTGTTCACCAGCGCCGGCTTCCAAGCCGCTGCGCTCCACGACCCCAAGACCATGATTTTAACCTGGTTGGTCGGAGGGGTGCTGGCACTTTGCGGGGCCGCGGCCTACGCTGAGCTTGGCACCATGATGCCCAAAGCCGGCGGCGAATACGTCTATTTGCGCGAGGCCTATCACCCGGTTTTCGGATTCATGAGCGGCTGGGTTTCGCTGACCGCAGGTTTTTCGGCACCGATTG
>JAYWHS010001185.1:0-1986 GCA_043777635.1 Kofleriaceae bacterium
CGCACTGCCACCCGCGCGGTGATGTCTTCAATCGCAGCGATCGACAGCGCGGCAAATAGCGGCGAACGCGCAACCGCAGCGCGAATACGCGCTGGATCCTCACCGGCATGAGCGGCAACCGGCGACGCCATAACGCGCAGCGGCACAACATTGCCAGACGAAACTTGGGCTGACGCCCGTACACCCTGAACACCTTGCGAACTAGTCGAACTAATGTGAAGAGTCATAAGCGAACTCCCTTGGGATCCTGATGTGGACCTGACCCAGACCTATCGCAAGCGCCGTGCCGACTAGGAGATCGACTAGGATTTGTGACACTTCGGACACTTGCGCGGTTGTAGCCCTCTTGGGTTGTGACTAAATCTTCACAATACTGCCACCCCCTGTGACTTTGATGTCGTACTTGGACGACGGTCTTGCCCCGCCCCAGTTCCTGCGGTAAGGCCAAAAGCTATGGCAAGCATGTCCATTTCAGTAAATGGCGACAATGTAAGCGTTGCGCCTGGCACTACCGTCGCGCAACTGCTGGCACAACTTGGCCTGGGCGGCAAAACTGTGGCGGTTGAGCGCAACCGAGCCATAGTGCCACGGGCTCAGCACGCAAGTGTTGAACTAGAATCAAACGATCAACTTGAGGTCGTCACCTTCGTTGGCGGTGGTTGAGCCGCGCCCACCGAACATGGTAACGCTACCGCATGACGGACACTTGGACGCTGGCAGGTCGCACATGGAAATCCCGCATTATCGTTGGCACCGGCAAGTATGCCAGTCTCGATGAGACCCGCGCTGCGCTTGACGCGTCGGGCGCTGAAATTGTTACCGTCGCGCTGCGGCGGGTCGATTTGAAAAGCGGTCAACCCACCGTACTTGATGCAATTGACCGCAGCCGGTACGTGCTGCTGCCTAATACCGCCGGCTGCTATACCGCCGACGAAGCGATTCGCACGCTGCACCTGGCGCGCGAACTTGGCATGGATGAACTGGTGAAGCTTGAAGTCATCGGCGATCCCAAAACGTTATTTCCTGACAACACCGCAACGGTCGAAGCCGCCATTCGATTGGTGAAAGAGGGCTTTAAAGTGCTGCCGTATTGCTCGGATGATTTAATTACGTGCAAACGGTTAGCCGACGCTGGCTGCCTCGCTGTTATGCCGTTGGCTGCACCCATTGGCTCGGGGTTGGGCATTCGCAATCCGCACAATATTCGATTGATCATCGACAACGTCAACGTGCCGGTCATCGTCGATGCTGGGGTTGGCACCGCGTCCGATGCGGCTATCGCGATGGAACTTGGCTGCACTGCGGTGTTGATGAACACCGGTATCGCAGGCGCGCAAAAACCAGTGTTGATGGCCGAAGCGATGCGGCTCGCCGTTGACGGTGGGCGCAAAGCGTTTTTGGCCGGCCGCATGCCGCGCCGCGATTATGCTAATGCTTCGTCGCCAAGCGCCGGACTCATCGAGTAGCCGTGCGGCTATTGCTGATCACCGACCGCCATTTGATGGTGGCCCAGCACGGCGATGTGAGAGCCGCGCTGGCGGCAGCCCTGCCGCACCATCGAGCCCACGGCAGGTGCGGTGACGTTAGCCTGCTGATCCGCGACAAAGATGCCGAGCCACATGAGCGGCGCGCCTTACTCATCGCTGCGTGTCAGGTGATTCCCGACGACGTGCAACTGTTGTTCTCGGGTCAGCTGCCTGAAGGCTTACCGCCTCCGGTAGTCGCGCGCATTGCTGGGTTGCATGCGCCCGAAGCGCTGGCCATCGCCCCGTTACAGCACGAACTCGGCACCTGGAATCGGTCGACACTGCTTGGATGTTCGCGCCACACCGTCGCTGGTGTGGCCGCAGCAGCCGCCGCAGGCGTCAACTATGTACAGTTTGGGCCGATCTGGGCCACGCCTTCCAAGCTTGGCATGGGCGCACCACTTGGACTCGAAGCAGTGCGCCAAGCGCGGGCGGTGCTTCAGCAAGCGGGCTCGCCCAC
>JAYWHS010001186.1:0-6630 GCA_043777635.1 Kofleriaceae bacterium
CAGCGGTACGTAGATGATCAATAGCGGCGGCAGCGCTGGGCAGTCGATCCGCGTCGGCGCCCAATGTTAACGGGCAAGTTGCATCCGCGATTGCAGCGCGTGGCGATGTCTGCGTTCGATCATCCGCTGCCGACCTGTATGTAATCGATTGCAAACCTATCGGTTACCTTGTCCGCGCAAACAGAAAAAGCTGCGATTCATCATGGGTTCGCGTAGCCCAACGATACTTTGCGCCGCCCGCAGTCTACTAGACCTTGCAATATTGCGTGGTGATGCTGCGTTGCACGAGCATGACCTCACAACGTTTGTTTGCCACGATGCTGATTGCTGCTGCTGCTTGTTCAACGTCGGTTGCTGCGCCGGGTAGCGGCAGCGGTGGCAGTGCAGCGTCGTCAATGGTGCCGCCGACAACCCCGCCACTGCCAGTGGTCCCGGCGTCGCTGACCAAGAAGTTTACAACGGCCGACATCTGCGCTTCGCCGTGTGTGTTGTTGGCGGAGATGACGATAGAAGCCGCCACGCTAGCGTATTGCAACGCTTGCAGTGTCGATGCGCAATGCGAAGATGCATTTGTGCCGCGTTCCTGCGAAGCAGAGGCAACGATGCGGAATTGCATTTTTGCTTCGCACGGCTTTTCATTCAAAAAAAAGAAGTGGCAAGAGACCTTCGGCAAACAAGCCTGGTACCGGCCGAACCCTCGATATAGCGACAAATTACTCAGTCGTGCAGCACGGCAAAATATCGAGGCCTTGCGCGGTGAAGGCTGTGTACGCAATAAATACGATGTTGGCGTTACGTTTCTTGAGCCAGTACGCAAGACCGACGATTCACGCACGTTTGAGTATGATTTCGACGGTGATGGCCTAGTCGAACAACTCGTGATAACCGCCGATGAAGCGACACTCAACGCCGTGATCGTGCCTGGCAACAACACGTTTGTCGATGAAGTCGCAGTTCTTGATATTGATCGTAAAAATAAGCGCGTCGAGTTCGCGCTGTTGCCGCAGATCAACGATGATATCGCTGACTATCAGATCTTTGCGTACGAAAATGCCAAGATTATCAGCCTGGGTGCCGTGGCCGGCGCGCGAATGAAAGTGAAAGGCAACGGGACCTTGGTCGGCGTAAGCGGTGGCTGTGGGCAAACCACAACCACGACCTGGCGCTTAAAAGGTTCTCGCATCATCCGAGGCAAATCGACAACAACAGGCAAGTATGATGGTGCGACGTGCTCAGCATGCCCGTACGTATTTGTCGATGGTGACGAGGGCTATCAGTTCGTCGACACCATTGTGCGCAACTTGGTGGGTAAAGACGCTGCAGCGTTGCAGTATGTTCAGTTGCCCGCGACCCAACGCACCACCTTCAAGATTCGTATCGCCGAGCGCGAGAGCGAGGTGTCTTACCTTGACGAAATTTACGTAACTGTCGGCGGTATTCGGTTTGACGCAAGCACGCGGCAGCTCGACGCGCGTGGTCCGCAGCAGGGCGATGCGGTGACCTTGCACTATGGTGGACAGATTGACCTAACATTTGACATTGGTGTGCACGCTGCAAACGCCGACATCAAGTTGTGGGCCCATGGCTATTACCAACCGATGTTGTCGGCGCCGCAGTAGGCGCGGACAATGCCACAGGTATTGTTGAAGCCAATGAACTCGTTCTATTTTAGAATTGCATTCCGGCGAATACCCCGATGCCGTGCGGCACAAAAAACGGTGCGACGGTTTGTGGTGTTGATCGCTTTGGTGCAAGTAGCCACATGGTCACGGCACCGGCAGCAAGCAGGCCGGCTCCGACGCCGAGCCCGGTAGCAATATTGCTTCGAGCGACAGCACCGTTGGCCTGGTCGGCCTGCGCTTGGTTGCAGCCACTGACCGCACACATGGCAGTAATTTGGTCGTAGTCGCTGCTTGCGTCAATCGCGTACAACAGGCTGACGGCACCTAGTGCGGCACTGAGGCTGCCCATGCCGATTGCGGACCAGCGCATTAATTTGTATCGGTTGGGTTGAACCGTGTCGTGCCCTCGGTGAGTTGCTGCAAGGCTTGGAAGCGGCGCGGCTGTGTTTTCCGGTAAGGGTTGATCTGGTGAGATCGTAGGTGGCGAAGTGCTTTCAGTAGGTTTACCAACAGGTTGCAAATCCGGGATGACTACGGTCACGGCGCCACCGAGGCTCACCGAGAATTCTTTTTTCCAGGGCAACCGCTCGCGGCTGGTGGCGGTGATTTGTTGTTTACCGGGCACGACAAAAACAAGGCTTTCGTACGTTCCTACGGCGCGGCCGTTGAGCAAAATAGCAATCTCGTCACAGCCTGTGGCGCATTCGATGGTTAAACGACCCAGTTGTTGTTCGACGTATTTGGCGCGCTGGAGCGCATAGTCTCGGCGTTTTGCGGATTCGGTTGCCATCGCCGCCGATGTCAGAAAACTCAAGCGTGCATCGAGTGATCGACCAATTTTCCAATAACAATCGCCCAGCGACGCGTACGTGCCGATGCCTGGTTTTGCATTAATGCTCAATTCAAAACTGCGACAAGCTGCTTCATAGCGACCCTCGGCCATCTCGAGATTGCCGCGTTCGTAGAACTGAAGTGCGACGATTGTTGCGTCGGAGACCGTAGTCGGCGCAGGTGTTTCTGCCCACACTGTGGTGGCAAAAAAACATCCGAGCATGAGTGTCCCGACCGCAGAATTCAATTTCAAAATGGACATTTTAGTGGTTCCTTTTCGCAATCAATCGGCGGCGGCTGTTTTGGCTGGTTCGCTTTGATCACCTTGGTTGGATTTGACGGCTGTTTAAGTTGTTTGCGAAATATCGCAATTTTGGCGATCGCCGTGTCGTATTTATTCGGTGGCACGTACAGCAGATAATCCGCAAGTATTGCTTGTGCATTGGCAAAACGTTGACCGTTGTGTTGAGCGTAGATTGTGTATTCTTTCATCGCCTGCTGCCACTTCGCCGTGACATCAGCCTTTTCAAATTGCGGAGCTGGCGTCGGGGGACTTACCACCGCCGCGACGTTCGGTTGTTCGGTCTTTGGGGCTAGTACTTTTGTAGTTACAGCTGGTGGTGGCGGGGTGGGTACGGATGCGTCGAACCGAGCTTCTGGTATGGCGGCGGAAACGACTGTTTCGTTGGTAGGCTGCGCGTCGGAGAGCGATACATCAGGTATTCCTGCGGCGACGGCGGGAAGCGTTTGCGCAGCATCTTGCGCTGGAGTTGTCGCTAGCTTGGGAGGTGCTGTGCTGGCGTCGGCCTCAATTGCTGCAGCGACTGACGCGACCGCCTCGGCTGAATTATCTACGGAACGCAGGCTTGCGAAGACTACGATCGTTATCAACAGCCCTATTGCGCCAATCGCCACCGCGATGCGAATTGGTTTGGACGCTTGACGTTTAGGCGGACTGGTTTCGATGATGGGGGGAGATCGTGGCAGTTCTACTGCAAGCCGGCTGGACTCAATGATGCTGGGTTGAGTAACCGGCAACGAACGCGTTGTGTTTGCCGGGAACGCGGGCGCGGGGAGCATGATGGTTCTGCGGGCGACGAGTGCGGGTTGCGGTTGCGGTTGCGGTTGCGGTTGCGGTTGCGGTTGCGGTTGCGGTTGCGGTTGCGGTTGCGGTTGCGGTTGCGGTTGCGGTGCCGTGCGGGGAATCACAATCTGCACTGCCGAGTTGGTAGACTCAGCTTGAACCAGCGCAGAGAGATCCAGCAGTGGTTCGGTTACAGTTTTTGATGGTGCGATGACGCGTGGCTCAAGTGTCGTCCACGGTTCGGGGACATCGCCAAAAATGCCGTTGATATATGTCCCCAAGTGGAACTGCGAGAGCACCAGCCCAGATTTTG
The DNA here is from genome assembly GCA_043777635.1 of Kofleriaceae bacterium. Lineage (GTDB taxonomy): Bacteria > Myxococcota_A > Polyangia > Haliangiales > Haliangiaceae > JABFXX01. The sequence goes on from JAYWHS010001186.1 coordinate 3,851, forward strand.
TAGCGGCGTGTTCGATTGCTACAAGAAACTCACCGGCCGTGGCAAAACGATCGGCAGGGTTTTTGGCGAGCGCGCTGACGACTACATGATCGAACGCAGCGCTGACTCCATGGTGGACTTTCGATGGCGGTCGCACATTTTCATTGCATGTCGCTTCCATGGTCGCCATATCAGTGTCGCGTCGAAATAGGCGCTGACCCGTGAGCAACTCCCACATCACAACACCGAGGGCGAAAATATCGCTACGTCGATCAACCTGCGATGGTGTGCGAATTTGCTCCGGTGACATATAGCCGTATTTGCCTTTAGACGCTCCGGTGTTGGTATGCAGCGAACGCATGGCTAAGTCAGCTGTTGGCTTGGCAACCCCAAAGTCAATAACCTTGACGCTGCCTTCGTAGCTAACCATTAGGTTGGATAACGACACGTCGCGATGCACGATACCTAGCGGTTGCTTGTGTGGGTTCGTGCGGGTATGCGCGTGGTGTAATCCGTTCGCCGCACCGACGATGATCGTTGCCACGACTTCAGGCGGAAGCTCCATGTTGTGGTCGGCGCAGTGTCGAATCAAGGCATGCACGGTTTGACCATGCACGTATTCCATAACTAAATAGCTTTCGCCGTCGACATCGATAAAATCGTAGACTTGCGCGATATTGGGATGTGCGAGTGCAAACGATAGTTTGGCCTCGTCCTGAAACATCCGGCTGAATACTTCGTTGCCATCGAAGCGCGCAAGCACGCGCTTAAGCACTACGTGTTTGGTGATCCCCGATTCGGCCGTCATGCGTCCGAGTAGAATTTCGGCCATCCCTCCACCCGCAAGTCGGCTTAAAACCTCATACCGACTGCCAGAATTTTTCGCAGTCGCCCCAAAGGTCCTCATCACGGAGCATCGTGCCTTTGCGTAGCGGTAGCCGCAAGAACGAAATGCTGAATTGGCCTCGGAAACTGGTTGTTCACCGATAATTGACGCCAGGTGTTACGACGTCTGTTCAGTGTTTGAATTCGGCCGGCTTGGGTGGTTCCCTCGACGCGAACGGTTACAAATGCTCAATGCACGAAGGAAGGGAGCCCGGTTTGCTGCAATCAAAAATGATTCAACAGCGGAACGTTGCTCGGCACCGTACGTCGAATGGTGAACGCGTTGGCCGATACTTCTTGCCACGTAGCATTGTGGGCTTGTTGACGGCAGCGGGTAAGCGCAAGTTACCCGTCATGCGTTCATTGTTTTTGTTGGGTTTTACAATTGGAACGGTGGTTAGCGGATGCGCTCAATTGTTCGGACTTGACGAAGTTGTTGCAGTTACTGAAATGCGAGATGCCGGGACGAGTACAGACGCCGCGCCGCTACCACCATTGCCAGTTTTTGTGGACGCTTTGGACGCTGCCACTGTAGATGCTGTAGATGCCCCTCCGCAAGTTCCCGCGATTGATGCCTCCATCACGCCACTACCCGCCAAGATGTAGCTTCCGTGGCGCTTGGCTGTTGGCAGATACTTCTTGCCATCTGGCGTTCAGGGCTTGTTGACGGCAGCGGGTAAGCGCAAGTTACCTTTCATGCGTTCATTGCTTTTGTTGGGTTTCGCGGCGGTATCGATGGTCGCTGGGTGTGCCCAAATCTTTGGGCTCGATGATGTTAAATCAGTCGATGGCCCTCTCGATGGCCCTCTCGATGGCCCGATACTAGGCTGCAATGCGGACCCGGGGAAGTGTACGGGTGCGACGCTCGTTTGCGACACACCTGCTGACGTCTGCGTGGAGTGTACGGTGGCGAATGCGGCGGCGTGCATGGGGATGGAGCCGGTGTGCGGGGTCGACTATAACTGTCGCGGCTGCACGGAGCACAGCGAATGTGCGTCGGCGGTGTGTTTGCCGGATGGCAGCTGTGCGGCGGAAACGGACGTGGCGTATGTAACAGGCGGCAGCGGAACAGGCACGACGTGTACCGAGGCTGCGCCGTGTGCGACGGTGACGGCGGCGCTGGCGACGCCGAAGGCAATTATCAAGGTGACGGGTGCGGTGGTTGAGTCGACGAAGCTAGTGGTTGCGAACACGCGGCGGATTTTTGGAGCACCGAATGCGACGGTGCGTGCGAGCAGCGGGCTGAATACGATATTTGAAATTCCGTCGGGCGGGAATTTAACGGTGGTCCAACTTGATGTTGGCGGCACGGTGAATTTGAAACCGGACCGGTGCTATCAAATTCCGTCGAGCGCAACGGGGACGTTAGCGCTGGTGGGTGGGAAGGTGAGCAACTGCGTGCTTGGCGTGGAGAGTCTATCGACCGGGGGTACGGTGACGGTGACGGGGTCGACGGTGAGCGGGAACACGGGCGGGGGCCTGTCTATTACTGGCAGCAGCTTCAAGCTGGTCAACAATGTGATTGCCAACAACGGCAATGTGGCTATCGGTGGGTCAGATTTTGGCGGCGTATTTCTGAGTGGTACTGGTGCCGCTAGTGAGCTTACGCAAAATACGATTGTTGGAAATTTGCAACAGGCTTCGGCCCTCGGAGCTGGGGGCGTAACATGTACAATTGCAGCATTCGCGGGTGAGCGGAATATTATTGCTGGCAACACACCGTCAAGTTTGGCGATGCAGGTGACCGGCGGTACGTATCCGAATTCATTTTTGGCGGCGAGCTTCGCGTCGCTTATGTTTGCAAATGTTGCAACCCTGAACTTCCACCTCACGGCAGCATCGCCAGCGACGGTCCGCGATGTGGCTGGCCTAACGACATGCCCCGGCAATGATATCGATGGCGAGGCGCGGCCGTT
>JAYWHS010001187.1:0-6626 GCA_043777635.1 Kofleriaceae bacterium
CGATGTGAAATCTCGGTGTCAGGCTCCAAGCACCAGGATAGCTCGTCAATGTTTCGACCAGCAGGGTTAGTCCGGTGGCAACGACGTAGCTTAGCAAGCCCAGCGACAGGCCAAACTTTTTAGGTGTGGCAGCGACGCGACTGCGGCGGTTAACTAGCAAGAGCAATAGCGTTGCTGCCGCCATGGCCCAGCATCCAGCCACCAGCATGCGCCGTGAAGCAACCCAGTTGCCCATCACGGCAGGCACCCACCAGCCGGCATCGTCAATCGCAACGGCAGCTTGATTGAGGCCAACACCGGGTGGAGCGACCGTCACAATGCTGCGCAGCAGTTTTGAAATTTCATTCAGCCGTGCGGCGTTGATGCGCGGGATCTTATCGAATGGTGAGTGATACGCGAGGTCGATCAATTCGCCGTTATGCCCACGATGGTACAGCTGCACAGCGCGAATGCCGTGGCGGGTAAAAGGTCCATGGTCGCTACGCTCAGCTTGCGGCCACCAGCGACTGATGATGCGATGCGGGACCGGTGCATCAAGGTGGATTTGGGCGTGCTGCGCCATGTCGGCAAGGTACTGTAGTTCGCGTCGGGCCAGCAGAGTGCCGGCACCAGTGAGGGTCAAGCTGCCGTCGGTGCCGATTAAATCAAGCGCAATCGTAAAACCAATCTTGTCGCCATGGGCTTTGACCAGCGCTTCGGCACCAACTAAACCATCTTCTTCGCGCGCAGTGAAAGCGATGAGAATCGGAAAGCTCGGCGGCGCGGCGGCGAGTTCGGCAGCGAGTTGCAACAACACGGCAACAGCAGCGGCGTTATCAGCGGCGCCGGGACTTGCAGCTACCGAATCGTAGTGCGCGATGAACAGCAGTGCAGGGAATGAGGATGAGGCCGGTGGCCCAAACTGCGCAACGATGTTGGTATCGGTGCTGGTGATTTCTTGGGCCGAGCGATAGCGGGTGCCCATCACGGTGATGGCCGGTAACTCGACTGTACCCAGCGGTTCTTGTTGGGCGTTTACCTGAAGTGTGGCGAGTTGGGCCGAGATGTACGCTGCGGCCGACCGCGCAGCTTCGGTTTCGCCAACACGCGGCCCAAGGGCGACCAAGGCTTGCAGTTGTCGCTCGGTAAATTGCAGCGCGGGGAGCACTGGGGACGGTGCGGCTGGGCTGGGCGTCGGACGATCGCACCCATTGAACACCAGCAACGACAACAACAACGGAATCAACCAGTGGCGTGATTTTCGGTGTTGTCCACGCCGTAAACTATCCGCCACCACGACCAACCAGCTCATCGCGACAATAATTCCCGTAGCGCTGTGAGCAGTAGTAGATTTTCCGCCGGTGTGCCGACGGTGATTCGCAAGCAGCCAGCTAACGCCGTAGCGTTGGGGGTATCAAAACAACGCACGACGATGCCGCGTTCGCACAAGCCGCGCCAAATCTCGATGGCACTCGGCACAATGCGAATCAAGATCAGATTGGCCGCACTTGGGAACACGGTTACCCCGGGCAAGGTCGCCAGTTGCTGCGCCAGTTCGCTGCGTTGATGGCAGATTTCCGCAATCATGGTTTGTTGCCACGCTGCGGCGTGTTGCAGTGCAAACAGCGCGGCCCGCTGGTCCAACGAACTCACGTTATACGGCGGCCGAACCTTTTCAAATAGTACCACCAGTGCCGGTGCAGCGACGACAAATCCCAAGCGCAACCCGGCCATACCAACCTTGGACAGCGTGCGCATAATGACCAAATTGTTGTGGGCTTCGAGATGCGGCAACAGCGATTGATGGCTGTATGCGCCGTAAGCTTCGTCGGCAACGATCAGGGTCGCTGGAAATAACGTTGCCAGTTCGATCGCAAAATGCAGCCGCCATAATGTGCCGGTTGGATTGTTGGGCAACGCCAAAAAAACTACGGCGGGTTGCTCGCGCGTGATCGCTGCGATCATCGCAGCTTCATCGAGCTCGAACTGCGCAGTAAGTGGAACCTCGACGGTGACGATCCCCCGGGCGAGCGCTGCGAGTTGATAGAAAATAAACGTTGGCGTTGGAAAACAGATAGCCGCAGGCCGGCCATCACTGCGATTGGCGGCCAAGGCATTGACGATGATCGAAATCAATTCATCGGAGCCGTTGCCGAAAACCAACTGGCCACCGTCGACGCCAAGATCACTGGCGAGCTGTGCGCGCACCGCAGTAAGCATGGGATCGGGATAACGTTCGAGCGCCACCTCGGTAAGGGCTTGATTCAGGCCAAGATGTAACTCCGTAGGTAGCGCATACGGAAACTCATTGGCGTCAAGTTTGGCGACGATATTCGGTGGTTTGGGAACATGATACGGCGTAGCCCCGCGTAGCCCAAGCGGCACCCGTTGGAGTAGTTCGCCTAGGCCGTTGATGGCTTCACTCACGATGGGCTCGGTTTGAATGAGGCGGTTTGATTGTCTGGTGTTGCTTGCGTTGGTTCCGTCATGCGCAGCAACGCCGACCTACCGTGGGCATGTAAGCCTTCAACCTCCGCGAGCGCAGCGATATCGGCAGCATCTGCGACGGCCGCAGCTTGGGTGTATTCGATCCACGACGTGCGTTTGCGGAAATCGTAGACACCCAACGGCGATGCATAGCGACCCGCACCGCCGGTTGGCAAAACGTGGTTGCTCCCCGCGATGTAGTCGCCTGCGGCTTCCGAGGCATAGGCACCGATGAAGATGGCGCCAGCCGTGCGAATGCGCGCAGCGATAGCGCGAGGCTCGCGAGTTTGTAGCTCCAAATGTTCGGGCGCGTAACGATTGGCAAATGCAACCGCTTCGTCGAGCGATGCCACAATCACAGCGGCTCCGTACTCGCGCAACGCAGCTTCGGCAATCGCCCGTCGAGGCAAAGTAGCTAGCTGCGCGACCAGCGCCGCTTCGACGGCATCCGCCAGTGCGACCGACGTGGTCACCAAGATGGCGCGGGCTTCGGTGTCGTGTTCCGCTTGCGCTAATAGATCGGCTGCAATCCAAGCAGCTGGCGCGGTGTCGTCGGCAATGATCAATACTTCCGACGGGCCTGCGATCGAATCGATATCGACTTCGCCGTACACTTGGCGCTTGGCCGAAGCGACCCATTGATTACCTGGCCCAACGATTTTGTCGACGCGCGGCACAGTTGCGGTGCCACACGCCAACGCTGCGACGGCTTGCGCGCCGCCGATTTCAAACACGCGATGCACGCCGGCAATCTGTGCTGCACACAAGGTTTCTGCCGACGCGCCAGGCGTGACCATGATGATTTCGTCGACGCCTGCAACTCGCGCGGGCACGGCGGTCATCAACACGCTCGACGGATAACGGGCGGTGCCCCCCGGCACGTAAATGCCAACCCGCGCTAGCGGTGTCGAACGCAGCTCCAACCGGATGCCGTTGCTGGCTTGCACGATATCGGCTTCAAGCTGCAATTGATGAAACGCTGCAATTCGGGCGTTCGCGCGTTGCAGCGCCGCACGTACCGGTTCAGCGACGGTTGCAGCGGCGGCCTGCCATCGCGCGCGATCGATTTCGTAGCTGCCTACGATGGGTGAACGTTTATCGAAAAGTTCGGTGTATTCGATCAATGCCGCATCACCGCGGGTTCGTACGGCTGCGATAATGTCGCGAACTTTGTCATCGACGCCAGCCGCAAAACTAGTGGAGCGGTCGAGCAAGCGTAGCGCGCGTTCGGAGCCAACTGAGAGCTGAGCAAGCAACATGCCTGTAGTTATGCCGCCAGCGTGGCACCGGGGCGACAATGTGGCGTGTCATTTATTGCATTATGAGAGAATTTTACAGCCGATGTGTCAGCGCGTAGGCCCTGGCCGCTCGCTCAACGATTGGGTCGTGACGTCTCTGGCACTGGCGTCTCTTTGGGTATCGTCACTTTAGGCGACGGCTTTTTAGGATCGTAGGTTTCCCAATCGGGTTTGGGATTATTTTCATCGTACGGTTCGGCATCGCTGCCTTCGGTTTTCTGCGGTTCTGGGCCTGGCGGTAGTGGGCCTTCGAGCATGCCGCCGGCCAGCCGTGAACCGTATCGCTCACCATAGGCTTCGACCAGCGCGCCGGGAATGCTGTCGCGGCCTCGGCCGCCAACCTTGACGACATAGCGCTTGGCCGCCCATAACGCCCAGGTTTCACCGTTGCCAGTAATGCGGAACACCCGCACGCCTTCGATCTTTTGTTCTTCGACTTGATAGCCATTTTCTTTGGCTAAGCGCCGCGCGAATTTGACGGTTTCACGCAGCACACCGTCGGATTGTTGGTAACGAGTGACGAATACATTGGCCAAATCGTTGTCGCGGATCGAACCGCGCTTTTCGGCCTCATCGCGGACGTAACTTGCAGTAAATGCTTCAGCTAGGTTGTCGGCAACCCAGACTTCAACGTCGAGCACAGGTTGAAAACGGCGAAATTTCCAACCACCAAGATCGGCTTCGATGACCCCGCGTTTGGGAATCGGCGGTGCCCCACCGCACGCAGCCGTACCCGCGATCACAGCCACGGCTGCAACCAACGAGCACATATATGCGGAGGCTGACTTGCGCATCTACGCTGCATAGTACCGCAGCTTGCCGTAGCTGCGAACGTCCCTTGCCTAGCATTTGAACCGAGCATCGAGGGCGATGCTGCGCCGTATGCGCCGGTGGACTCCGGCGAGCCGCAAATTGCCGGTGTTTTGTGCGCTAGGCCGCCACAATCTGCCGTTGACACCGGGTCTGTTAAAACAGATAGTCCGCGACCTCATGGCAAACTATCTATTTTCCTCCGAATCCGTCACCGAAGGACATCCAGACAAGTTGTGTGACGCTGTTTCCGACAGCGTGCTCGATGCTTGTTTGGCACAAGACCCACATAGCCGCGTTGCTTGCGAAACCCTCGCAAAAACCGGCTTCATTGTGGTCGCCGGTGAAATCACCACCAAAGCGACACTGGATTACCAAAAAATAGCGCGCGATGCCGTGCGTGAAATTGGTTTCACCAGCTCGGAGATGGGCTTTGATGCCACCACCTGCGGTGTGCTAGTTGCTGTTGAGCAACAATCGCCTGATATCGCGCAAGGTGTTGATCGTGGCGATCCAGCTAAACAAGGCGCTGGCGATCAAGGCTTGATGTTTGGTTATGCCTGCACCGAAACCCCGGAGCTGATGCCACTGCCAATTCAATTGGCGCATCAATTGGCGCAACGTCTCACCGAGGTCCGCAAGACCAAACACAAGGGCATCAACTGGTTGCGCCCCGACGGCAAAACCCAAGTTTCGGTACGCTACGATGGTCACACGCCAGTCGGCGTTGAAGCCATTGTGGTGTCAACGCAGCACGACGAGAGTGTCAAGCTCAAGACCCTCGAAGAAGCTATCCGCGAATTGGTGATCAAGCCAATCGTGCCAGCTAAGTTCATCACCAAACACACCAAGTTTCACATCAACCCAACCGGTCGCTTTGTGATCGGTGGGCCACAAGGTGATAGCGGTTTGACCGGTCGTAAGATCATCGTCGATACCTACGGTGGTTACGCTCGTCACGGCGGCGGCGCATTCTCGGGTAAAGACCCAAGCAAGGTCGACCGTTCGGCTGCGTACTACGCTCGCTACATCGCCAAACACATCGTTGCGGCTGGCCTGGCTACCCGCGCCGAAGTGCAATTCGCCTACGCCATTGGCGTTGCCGAACCAGTGTCGATGATGGTTGATACCTTTGGTACCGGCGTAGTCTCCGACGAGCATTTGACCCGCGCCGTGTTGGCAACGTTCGATGCTCGGCCAGGCATGCTGATCCAAGAACTTGATTTGCGCCGACCTATTTTCCGCAAGACTGCTGCCTACGGCCACTTCGGCCGCGAGCTGCCGGAATTCACGTGGGAAAAGACCCCGCACGTTGCACAACTCAAAGACGCGGCTGGCATGGGCAAATCGGTTTCTGCGCCCTCGACCAACGGTAGCAACGGCACCAAAAACAGCAAGCCGGTCAAAGCACCGGCGGTAGCGTCGAAAGCCGCTACCAAAGCGCCTACCAAGGCGCCGATGAAAGCTGTCGTCGCGGCCGCTTCCAACAAAAAGCCCGCCGGCAAATCGCCACGCGCCCGCGCCTAGCACCGTCGCACTGGCTGTGTGTAGGCCGCTCACCGTTGTTGGTGAAGCGGCTTTTTGTTTTTTCGGCTTCGGCAGCCAAGGATTTTTCTGCGCTCCGCGCGAGTAACGTGCGGCAGGGTGAATTTCGGCGACTTGTCGTCGAAAGAGGGACCGGGAAAGGTCGGGAAGGGACCGGGAATCCCTGGCTGCGCTCCGCGCGAGTAACGTGCGGCAGGGTGAAGTTCGGCGACTTGTCGTCGAAAGAGGGGCCGGGAAGGGTCCCTTCAATAATCGCCGGATCAAAGTACCAGCGGCTACGCTCAAGGCAGGGTAGACTCGGCGTACAAAAAGGGAGGCTCCATGTTGAAGTCAGTGTTGGCAGCAGTGTTGGTTGTGTCGGCGGTTGGTGCAGTTGCGGCTTGTGGTAGTGATGCACCACCGTCGAGCGAGGTAGAAATTGCCGATGGCGAAGCGCGTGCGTTGCTCGAATCGACGCCGTGGCTCGATAAAGCGCCCGAAGCGCCCGACGACAGTTTCTCGGCCTAC
>JAYWHS010001188.1:0-6622 GCA_043777635.1 Kofleriaceae bacterium
TCGCGCCTGTGTACGCCAACGCTGCCATCGCAAGGCTCACCAACATGTGCAAGAATTCTTTACTCGCGACAGTAATCTTGGCGTCATTGCCTTGCGCCGTCCACGCCGTGGTTAGCCATGCACTAGCGTGCTGTGTCGCAGCGATACCTGCTTGCACCATGCCTGCAACCCCAAACGCACTAAGCGCAAGTTGAATTACCACTGCCGCAATTTGGCCGACACCTGTAGGTGATACTGCCAAAAACGCGGAGGCCGCCTCAGCTGCAACGAAGGCTGCGATGATGCCAATGATTTCCGGCATGTGATCGCGAATTGCCTGCGCATATTGGCCTGCAACAGCCGCCAAATGGTTTGGCGACTCAGTCACGCTTTTGATTAGATCGACGATGTGTCCGACAAATCGTTTGGCTTTGGCATAAACGCCATTGGTCAACGAAGCATCAGGCAGCACCCCTTCAAGGGATTTTGCAAAACTCGAACTAACCACCCAAATGCGATGCCCTGCAACTAACTCAATATCGCTCGCTCGTCCTTTTTTCATTGCCTCCATGTTCAATGCCGACAAAACTCCGGCATCGTTCAATGTTCCTTTGATACCGCTACGCCCTTTGTTGGTATGCAGCAACACGTTCTCGAAATAGCGTAGATCGTGGCCATCACGGACACTGCTGCCATATTCCCGCGACGCGAGTCGCTCTGCAGTATCGCCAGATTTGATTTGATACAGTTTTGCGAGTGGCTCCGGTAGCACGGTGTTAACGCGGAAGTTCTGTACATATCCCCGCACAATTTGCTCAGGTAGAAACGCCGTGACGTACAGCCACTGAGTTGCGGTGGGATGCGTACCGCTTACGAAAACCCGGGTTGCAGGTGGCAACGGAGCTGCAAGTACCAGTGCACCGCCTGCTTCTTTGGGCCCGGTACGAAGATTGGCACCATCACTAGTATCAATAAACCCACTGCTATTGATGCCGGCTAGCGGTGATGCGATCGGTAGGGGTGTCGCCGAGGCTGCCGGCGCACGTTGCACGGCATCATGGCCATGAACAGGTGCAGCAGGCTTGCCTTTCGCAGGCAATAAATCGTAACCGCCGACTGCCACGACACGGTCCGCAATCGCATCAGCATTGCGTTCGTACTCGTCACCAGCGGCGCCAACGCCGCCAAGCAGTTGCACGCCGGCACGCTGTTGCATGACGTGAGCGACCTCGTGGGCAACCGTATGCTTGTCTTGCTTATCGCCCAGGACGATTATGTTGCCAGATGCAAAAGCACCTGCGCCCATTGCTTTGGTACCGGCCAGCGCCGACGCATCACTATGAGCTTCGACATGTCCGATATCGTGATCGCCAAATGAACGCTGGATGTCGGCAGCAAACGGCACGGCGTGGCTCGCGCCACGAACGCCTAGTGCCGCAGCGTGGTGGATATGTGCGTGGTTAGGGCCCCTCCGATGAATCGCCGCCACTCTTCATCTAGACAGCTGAGGCCGCACTCGGGGAAGCCTCAGGATCCAACAAGAACTCAATCCCACTTTCGTCATCGGCCGAGAGCTTAGCCGAATGGCCTTGCGCCGAACCGTGTAACGAATGTTGACGCGTGGTGGTGCCGTTGCCCGCCGTGATGGCCGAGGATTGGCCCGCAACCTCGACGCCTTGCACCGACGCAGTGGCATTGTGTTGCAATGAACTGGTGCCGTCGGCAGCCGAGGCGGCCTGCAGCGAGTACCCGCCGGTATGCTGGCCCACAGCGCCGTCGGTGACCAAACTTTGCGACGTGCTGCCATCGGCTTTGCCGGCGACGGTGTGGGCAACATTAAGATTGCCCTGAGCCATGTTACCTTGCAGTGCGCGTGCGGTTGAATGCGAGCCATCGGCGCCATGGTCAGTGGTTTCACTCAATGACAACTTGCGCCCAGCGCCAGTATCTTCGCCGCTAATGCCGCGCTGTTCGTGGCGATCACCGGTTGCGGTGATGTTGGCGGCAGTGGTCAACGCTACGCTCTTGTCACCATCCGTGAGGCCATACGAGGCCGCAGCTTCACTGCTGCCATCGGCACCGGTCCGTGATGACTGTGCGGTTTGAATCGAGCGCTGACTGTGCGCGGCCTTGCCTTCGAGCGAACTCGTGGAATTGCCCTCGGCATCTCGTCCAGTTGTCCGAGAACCGGACGCTGAGAACTGGCCATGCGCACCACTGGCACTATAGGTTTGGCTATTCGCACCCGTTGCGGCATTGCTCGACTGCGAACCGCTCGCCGACAAGTTGGTATCGCCATGCGAAAGGCCCAAACTCAAGGAGTCTTGGTGAGTGCCTTCGGCATCGACGCTGCTCGCGCCAGCATAGGCTGCGTTGCGACCGTTAACCGAAGCTTCGACGGCGGTTTCAGAACTTGAAACTCCATGAGGACCGCTGCTACTGCGGCGCGAGGCGCTGATGCTCTTGCTGGTATCACCCAAACCGTATTGCGCAGTCATACCTTGCGAATCAGTACTTGTGCCATCGGCAGTCGTAGCGTGCGCTTGATTGTAGGTAGCTTGGGCTTGATTGTAACTGCCCGAGACGTCGAGGGCTTCACTGCTGGCACCGTCGGCACCATGGGAAACTGTACGAGTCGCCGTAGCTGTTCGATTGTCACCATAGCCGACCGTGGCGGTGTCCATTGCGCTGGTGCTGCCATCGGCGGATACGGACCTTGTGTTGCCATAGCTAGCGGAAGCTTGGTTCACTTGGCCACGAACCGACAATTCAGATGCCTCCGTGCCATCGGCGGCGCGGGTGTTGCTACGCGATGCATTGATACTGGCGGTTTGGCCGTACGATGCCGACGCTGACTCGGTGGCTTCGCTCCGACCATCAGTGCCCGTGACGCTTTTATTGGAGTACGCAGCGTTGGCTTGATTATACTGCCCACTGATCGAATTTTCGACAGTGGCTGTGCCATCGGCGGCATTGGTTGTTGTGCGCGTTGCCGAGATGGCGCGTTGATCGCCATAGCCCGCGTTAACAGTTTGACGCTGCGAGGTCTCACCGTCGGCACGCGTGCTGTCGACGGAACCGTAACTTGCCGTGGCCGAGCGATATGAACCGGCGACATCGAGTGATTCGGTACGATTGCCGGCCCCATCGTTGTCAGAGGTTTGGCCAACCGAAACCCGCGCATCGCCACGCGAAGCTTCGGCGGTCCGCTTGAGCGTCGATGAACCATCAACGCCCGTGGTGCGATCTTCGGCCCCGGTAATGTTGGTTCCGCCCGCAGTTTGTAATGTGCCACCGATATGTTGACGAGTAGTCCCAGCGACGTCGGTATCGCGACTTGCATCCAACGTTAGGCTGTTGCCGCCACGGCGTGCGGACAAGCTGGCGTCAAGGTGCTCGCTGCCATCGCGCGCGGTGACGGCGTGGACACCGCCACGTACGTCAATTTCCGAATTGCCACGGACATACGTGCCATGCACATCTGCGCCGCGCGAAAATTGGCCGTCTTGCAACGATGCGTTAGCATCGGCTTGCACGGTTAAGCCGCCGCGTCGATAGGTCGCGGTGCCGGTCGCAGTTTCAGCCCACTCGCCGTTGCCATTGCGATTGGCGGTAACCACCGAACGCACGGTGGCGCCGCCGCGCGAATATTCTACTTCGACACGATTGTTCGAGGTTACGTTGCCATCGGTTGAAATCGCAGTGCCACTAACAACACGACCGGTAACACCGCCACGTGAAGTCTCCGCGACGGTGTTGACTTGCGCGCCACTACCGCCTACTTGCAGCGATACCAAGCCGCTACCTGAGTCGCCAAATTTGCGGGACGTATCGATGGCCAGCCCGTCGCCAGAAACCGCAAGGGACAAGTCCGTACCGGAACGATTGAGTGCACCTACTGGCAAGATGCGACTGCGGTTTACATTCACTCGGAAGTAGTTTTCGTGATCAGGCTTGCCGTCGCCGTCGCGATCGATATCTTCGCCACCAATTTCAACCATGCGCGCGCCATCGGCTACCAACTCAAGCGCTTTACCTGCGGCGCGTTGCATACCGGTGCCGCTGCTGTCGCCAGCCGTGCGTAAGGTCTGCGGATCACGATGAGGGCCCGAGTCTTTTGGTGGAGCGCCGTGAACCACGGTGTCGTTGGGGTGAGCCGCACGTTGCGGGGCGTCCGGACTACCGTTGGTGCGAGGCGCATCTGTGCGCGGCCCGGTCGCGTTTGGTCCATCGCCATGGGTAGCTGGCGGGCGTGAAGTTGGCGCATCAATATGCGGCCCCGTTGCATGCGGAGCAGTAGCATGCGGCGCGCCACCATGCGGAGCAGTTACATGAGGTGCCAACAAATGCGGAGCGTTAACATCGACATGGGTTGGCACATGCGGTGCCGCAGCGTGACCACCCGAACCAACTCGCGAGCCAGCGGCGCTTAATGTAGCGGCTGCGGCTGTCATGGCGATTTTCTCAGGTGCCCACTCAGCTTGGCCTCGCGACAGCCCGGTATTGAACGCATCAGTGACCGAAGCGCCACCCTTGAGTGCTTCTTGATAGCCAGAAACGAACGCGCCAATCGACTGGCCACTGGTTTGAATCCCAGTTTCGATCAACACGTTTTTAGCTTCGGTGATCAAGGTCTGCCGGCCGGTGGTGCGCATCGCATCTCGCAGCGCCGTACCAGTTGGCGAACCAGACGTGCCTGGCAGCATCGAACTGACTAGCGAGGCGATAACCACTTGTGGATCGGTAATGTTGCTGTACGCGGCACCGCCAGCAGCGCGAATTGCATCCATCGGACTACCGCCATTGCTGACAGCATCAAAGCCTGCGACCCAAGCCGCCGACATAGTACTTCCGCCGATATCAAAACCCATTTTGATAGCGCGTTCAGCGACACCCGAGACGATCACACGGGTCAAGGGGCTTGAGATCGACGCAATCGGGCCACCCATTGCGCCAAGCACAGCGCCAGGCCCGGCGGCCATCGCCGCGCCGACAAAGCCTTCGCCAAAGCCTTTGATACCTTCATTGAAGGCCGCGTTGCCAATTTCAGCGCCACTCTTGCCGGTCACACCGGTAACTGCGCCGTTTTCGTCGCGGCTCAGGTTGAAGTTGCTCATCGACCATTGCGACTTGCGATCAAACTCAGCTTGTTCTTCAGGCGAAAGTGGCCGGCCTAGTGACGGTCGGCCGTCAGCGCCGATCGTTGCCATGCCAAAGCCAGGCACATACACTTGACGTCCGGCATTTGCACGATCTTCATCGGTAGCACCACGGAAGTTGCCTTCGGTCAGATTGATCGCACCTTCGCGCGCCAACAACTCGCCGGCAAAGTATGCCGTTCCTGAAATCGACCCACCGATGACACCAGCCACCAGCATCACTGCAAGCGGACCGCCAAGGCCGCCGGTTGCAGCGGTGATCGCAACAGCGGCAACCACGGCAAGACCTACAATAATCGCCGAACGCCACGGCCCATTCCAGAAATCAACGAAGCCTTTGATGAAACTCGCCGGCAGCATCGACATCAGTTTTTTGGCGACGCTGGCGCAAACTTCAAAGAAAGCGTTGGCCGAATCAATCACAAACTGCGAAACCGCCGTTACAACTTTTTGCGCGAGGCCAAGCACGGCAATGTAGGTATCGAAGTAGGCGCGCACCGCCGTTTCAGCGATATCGAACGCAGCGTTGACGACATCAGCGGCCATGGCAAACGCCTGATCAATCGTCGCCGCCGTCGCTAGGTAAACCGACTCAACAGTACGAATCGCAGTGGCTTCGGCGCGATCAACCGCAGCCAACATTTTCCTCTCGTTTTCATTAACGAGATTGATCGCCTGCTGCGCCGCGCTTTGAATTTTTTGTTCAACCGCAGCGCCTGCTTGAATGACCGCTGCATCAACCGCGTTCAACGCCTGGTTGACGCGATCGCGAAAGCCGCGCGTCGCGTTATCAAGCTTGTTGGCGAGGTCTTTGTTGACCAACGCAATTGCGCCGATCAAACCGTCCGCGATCGCGTTAAAGGCAGTTTGCAGCCCACGCACCATGGTTGAGACCAAGGTGGTTAAGCGACGAACGATGGAGGTCAGCGTCGTAGCTAAATTGTTAATGACGTTGCGAACCATTTGCGACGCCGCCGAAATCACGGAGCGCACGGTGTTGGCAACGGCAGAGATCATGCCTTGAATACCGTTGCGAACCGTAAGCAGCGCACGCTGCACCGCTTGCCGCGCGCTTTCGAGCGCCGACAATGCGGCCGCTCGCGCCTTTTCCATAATGCTGATAACCAAGTCACGCGCTTGCGCTAACAGATTTTTGGCAGCGTCAAGCAGGCCGTTGACCCCGTCACGAACGAAGCCAATGACCTTATCAACTGTACCTTCGTTGCGTTTGCGTTCGGCTTCCGCACGCTTTTCAGCCGCAGCTGCCTCGCCTTGCGCTTTAGCTTGATCTGCTTGCTGCTGCCCTGCTTGAATCTCGCGATTGTAGTTCTGCTCGCCCTCTTGTGTGATGGCTGCAACTTGGCGATCACCGGCGGTTGTTGCCCGCGCAACATCAGCTTGTAGCCGGCTTTGTTCGCCGGCCACACGGGTGCGCATCTCGTTATTTTGCTGGTCAACTTGCGCATTGGCTTGCTGATTGGCTT
>JAYWHS010001189.1:0-1982 GCA_043777635.1 Kofleriaceae bacterium
AGCGCAAAAAGCCACCGAAGTCGAGCCCACCAGCGCTGATGCATTTGTGTTGTTGGGGTATGCGCATACCCACGATTGGTTGGCGCGTTATCGTGGTGAGGGTTTTGAGCGCGTTGCGGCGATACATGCGTACCAGCGAGCGTTGGTGCTTAATCCGAAACATCTCGGCGGGCACTTGGGTTTAGCCAAGCTTTTGTTAACCGACGCGCGCAATCGGACTTCCGTGGTGAAGGCGGAGTTGCAAGCGGCGATAACCCACTTTTTGCGCGCCAAGGAGCTCGATGCCAACGAAGATGTTGATACTCAAATCGCGACGACCGCATTCTTAATCGACGATTTTGCCACTGCTGAAACTGCGATTCGAGCAATCGCCGACAGCAAAGTGCGGTCATTGATGTTGGTGTCGTTGGCGGCTCTGCGTGACGGCGCGCCGGCGGCGATCGCGATGGCGGATTCGTTAAACCTGGGCAATCAACGCGACACAGTCTTGATCGCTGCGATGGGCAACGCGATCTTGCGGCGTCGGTATGATGTGCTGCATGGGTTGGTGGGTTCGACCCAAGCACCAGCGGCGCGACCAATCCAGCAACTGGCGACTCGGCTTGCACCTTTAGAGCTAGCCAAACTTGATCGGGGTAAACCTGAAACGCTAGCGTTGGCCGTTATACTCAATGCTGCGGGGTTCGATTTCCTCGACTATCAATTTCACGTAAAAAAATTCAGCAGATCAATCGCACCAAGTTGACGCTGGCGTCGCGCGAAGCGTCGGCAGCCCTCCGGATGTACAGCGATCGTGGTGCCGCAGAGATGTTTTCAGCGGTATTCACTACAACTGTCGAAGGCAGCAAAAGCAACGGATGGCGTGTGGTGGTGGATGTCAATGGCACACGTAGCGCCTTGTACGTAATCTGGGAAGGCGGCCGAGCGGGGGCACTTGGCGATACCGAGGCGCCGCAAGGCGTCGGTCGGTACGCGCTCGAACGCATCGCACAACGTGACATGGAAACCGCGCGGCGATTTTTGACATGGGTCGCCACGGACATGGCGAGCTTTCAACGTGCACCGATGTTGGTCGCGTTGTGGACCGAAGAAATCGATAGGCTTCAAGGCGCCGCGATGGGGCAAGACTTTCTTGAGTTTTTCGCAGCGGTGGTCGGCACCGCAGACGACCTACCTAACGCGAAAATTGCCGCGATCGTTACCCGTTGTGCTGTGCAAGGCGCTAAAGCGAAAGAAGTTTGTCCAACAATTTCCATTGCCATGGCCAAAGCAGCAAACGATTGGCCGACGTTGGAACGCTTGGCCCGTGCCCATCTGCAACTTCACGTTGATGACCCAATGGCCGCAACGCTGTTGGTCCAAGCGCTTGGCAAGCAACGTCGCGGCGCTGAGGCCGTGAGGTTTGCCCAAGCGATGTTGCAACGCAAACCTGGTCTGTTGCTTGGGCTGCGGTTGTGGGTCAACGCTACGTTGGATCCGAGCATCGACAGCGCACAACGCAGCGCTGCATTTGCCGCACTCAAAGCTGCGCCCGATCATGAGCTCAACGACCTCAACAATCTCGCGTGGTTTCATTTATACATCGACGCCGATTTGAAGACTGCACAACAAATGGCCCACGACCTGGTCAAAAAAAGCGGTGCCTCGGCTGCCACGGTTGCCAACACGGTGGCTGCAATTGCCGCCGAATCCGATGACCCAAGCCGGGCCTGGACGTACTTTGAAAAGTCGCGTAGCAAACATCCGCTCGCCGACTTGTCCGACGCCGATTGGTATGTCTACGGCCGCATCCTGGAGTCCTATGGCATGCGCGACGATGCGTTGGCGGCGTATCGCGCAGTGAAAACAACGCAGCAGGACGGTCCTTCGTCGTACGATTTTGCGCAACGTGGACTTACACGGTTGGGCGCCAAAAGCGCGGATAAGCTGCCCAAGGCGCGTTAGCGCGGCATGTTGGGATGGTTGAAATTGGGTCAAAAGGC
>JAYWHS010001190.1:0-24535 GCA_043777635.1 Kofleriaceae bacterium
GGCAATCGCGAAGCCGCAGCGCGTGAACTTGGCATCGGCGTGCGTACGCTGTATCGCTACTTAGCGTAGTTACTGACCGACGCGGTCCGGTAACGCTGCGTCCATCATGAGCTTGTCGCGGCAGTCGTTGACGCCCTTTGAAATTTCCATGATCTGCTTGTCTTCGGCTTCGTCGACATCAAGATATTTCAGGAGCACTTTGGCCCAGCGGTCAAATACGGCATTTGCACAGACGACATTTGTACAAGCGCACATCTCTGTACGATAGGGTTCCAACTTTTTGATATCAGGCTTACCGCAACCCGCAGCCGCGATTGCTATCAACAATAAAACTGCGCGCACCTTACTCCATCCGACCGGCCGGTCGCGAAAAGTGCTGGCGCACATCGGTTAATGCCGTGTCTTTGAGTGTCGCTAGTTCAAGCAAAACGTCTTTGGAATCAAAACGCACTGGTTCCGGCGAGGCGAACGTTGGCAGCTTGACGTTTTTGCCCATTTGGCCAGCCAACGCAGCAAATGGAGCGCGCGAGGGTGCCGCCCATCCTGTGATTGCGCCACCGCCGCCGTAGCCAACCACAGCGGCGCCAACCTTGTCGGCGATAGCAGCTGGCACTTTGCTCGACAATGCAACGAAGCCTGGATTTGGCACCATGCCGGTTTCAAAAATGCGGGTCAGGCCTTTTTGTGCACCGATGGGGGCGAACACGGCTTGCGCACCTTTGTACGAGGCAACTTCGGCGACAGCCGCAGTTAAATCGCCTTTACCAACCCGGGCCGAGAAGAACGTGGCATCGACTTCGGAGTTCAACATAGCGTTATCAATGAATGCGCCGTCGTTGCAACCCATCTGAACGAAGGCGAGTTTTTTGCCTTTGAGCGATTGCATATCGACGCCGGTGCCCGAGAACAATGCCCATGGTCGAGCACTGCCGCCACCAATTTGCGCATTGGCGAGTAGTTTCCAGCCGCCGTTGGTGGCGACGCATAGACCGTCGACGATGGCAAAATCGACATCATCTTTTTTGAGTGCCGCAAGCGATGCGTACGATTGTGCTTCGGTCTTGATGCCGGTGTTGGATTCAATCGCTTTGGCCAAACCTTGCGCATAGGCCAACCGGGCTTGGGCGCGGTCAAATTCAACCGACGGTGCAAAAATCCCAATCGTGATTTTGGTTGGCGCAGCAGCTGGTTGCGCTTGCGCCGAGGTCGGCAACAGGGTGAGTGCGCCTAGCGTGGCTACCGCGGCAGTGAACAAAACAGTCGAGTGTACGTTTCGTAACATAAATTCTCCGTTGAAGAATTGCAGGTGAAGTCGAGCAGTCCGAATTGGCTAGTAGCCGTAGATCCGTTTTTTCGAATCAATCCATTTTTGCAGGTCGCGATATTGCGAGCCGCGTGCTTTGGCTTTTGACCACGCATCGTAGGCGTCTTTGGATCGACCAAGTTGGTCATATAGAATGCCGAGGTTGATCAAGGCTTCGACCGGGCTACCCTGCAGGCCTTCGAGATTGCTAATTTCCGAGGCGTTTAGCGCCAAGGCTGCACGATTCACCGTCACGCGGCGTTTCATGTCGCCGTCGGCATCGCGGACGGCGGTTTGCAGCGATTTGCTGGCGAGCCCTGGCTTGCCAGATCGCCATTGGTCATACGCAACTAATTCCCATGATGAAGCGATCAGCTCTTTGAGTCGGTTGGCAAAGCTGCCCGTGGCTTGTCCTTGCAGCTTGGCAAAGTCAGTACCGGCTTGCGCGCGTAGGGCTACGTTGCCGCTGCGGTAGTTGGCGTAGGCCGAGAAGAATTGGGTACCTAACGTGGAGTACGGGGATTTCAAGTACGACGCTTGATTGCCGCGCGCAGACAGAGATTTGAACAGCTTGGTCGCTTCGGCGGTTGCACCACGGTCAATATTAGCGAGCGCCATTGAGAATTCAAAGGCCAAGGGTTCGGTACCTTTGAGTAAGCCAGCGTCGCGCGAGGCTCGTTCGAAATCACTGAATGCTTCAGCCGCTTTGCCGTCACGCATTGAGCGCCAACCGCGCCGGAACAATGCGATTGCCAAGTTGCGTTTGGCAGCGCTGGCTACTTCAGGTGATTGAGCGCCGGCGGTGACTGCGAATTGTAGTTTTTCTACAGCGTCGCTCAGATCGGTGTCCCAAATTAGTGGTGCCCACTCGGTGTAGATTTCGGCCAGCGTTACGTTGGCCGAGACCTTTTTGGCTTCTTTTTCGGCGGCAGCGAACAGCTCCGCAGCCTTTTTAGGTTCTGGTTTCGCGATACACAAATAGGTTCGGGCCGACAGCCGCAACTGCACCAACGAATCGCCGGTGGCTAATTCTTTGAGTTTAGCGAGATGGGTTTGCGCCGCTGCGCATTCGCCACGGTCAATGGAAAGCACCGCCAAGTTGGTGATTGCGGTTGCCGATTTCGGATCAACTTTCAGCGCTTCGTCGACCAAGCCTTGCGCGGCTTTGGGATCTTTGCTCAGTGCAACGTAGGCTTGCGCGTTGATGGTATCGACCAAATTCCGGCGAATTTGAATGTCATTTGGCCGCAGTTGGTACGCTGCTTCAAAGCGGGCCCGGGATTCTTTAACTTTGCTTTGGTTGAACAACGCTTTGCCCGACAACACCAAGAGCGCAGCGCGACCTTCAGGTGAATATTTGGCAAAGTTTGGGCCACTAATGATGCGGTCGGTTAAGCCGGTTGCTTTGGCATCTTGGCGTCCGGCCAAATATGCGCTGCCCAGTTCCGAGGTCAATTCCGGGCTATCAGGATTAGCAGCGACGCCGGCCGACAATTTGTCGATGGCCAGCTGCAGGTTTGGACTATTGGGATTATCAGCACCCGGCAGGCGACGGTAGGTCTTGCCCAAGCGGATCGACAGTTGAACTGCGTCGCGGGTTTGCCCGGCACGGATCATTTTTTCGGCGCGCAGATACTGTTCAAGCGCGTTGCTCCAGTCGCGGTCCTCGTAAAAGGTATCGCCCACCAAGATAAAGCCGCGCGCTTCATTTTTGCGCACACGGGTAAACTCGCTCGCCGCCGAGCGGGCCTTGCGAATTTGTTTTTTGGCTAGGTAGGCTGAGCCTAGGTTGTACCAAACCGCGCCGGTTGAATCGATGCGTCGATTATCGCTGATGATGCGTTCGCACACCGTGATCGCTTGGTCAAATTTGCCAAGGCCGGTGTAGGCTGCACATAGGCCACTTTCGGCGTTGATTTGTGCATGCGGGCGTTTCGAGTGCTTCTTTTGCAGCACATCAAATTGGTCGGCGGCTTTGCTGAACATCGCCGTCGCTTTAGCGTCATCGGCGTTGCCGGCGCGCGCGTTGGCTAACAACGCAAAACCCAAGCGAATCCGTGGCAGTACATCGCCGGAATCTAGTTCTTCGGGTCGGCTCGCAAGGTACGCTTCATATGCGGTAATGGTGCGTGCAGGATCCTTGGTCGAGTAGAACTCGCCAATGAGTTTCTGGTTGGTGAAGGCGCGGGGCTTGGCGACCACCACTTTTTCCGCCACGGCCACAGCTTCGCTTTTTTTGTCGAGCTCCCATAACATCAGCGCTTCTTGTTCACCGATTTCAGGCGAACTAGGGAACTGACCCTTGGATGCTTGGACGAAAGCCAAGCCGCCTTTGTAGTCTTTGCCAATGATGAAGATTGCGGCTCGTTTGCCGTAGGCTTCGGCTGAAACCTGACCTGGATATTTGCGAATTGCACGGTCATACGCGGCCGCGGCTTTTTTCCAGGTGCCCTCCTCGAATAGCTTGTCACCCTCTCGTAGGTCGTCTTCAACCTCGGCGTGGGCAGGGTGGATGGCAACTGCCGTAGTGGTGCAAACCACTAGACTGCTTAACGCAGCGCGAAGTAGCCAAGCGTTTCGATGTGTTTGGATTTTGTCGCTCATTGGATTCGCCCCACGATCATCGTGATGTCATCTTTGCGCGGAATCGCGCCGAAAAATTCATTGGCATCCGCGACGATGGCGTCGCGCATTTCTGCGGCATCTAACGCGGCGGCCCGACGGACCGACGCACGGAACCGTTTTTCGCCGTATTCTTCACCGGTGGCGCTTTCGCATTCCACGATGCCGTCGGTGTACCAAACCAAGACATCGCCAGCGAGCAGCTCCGTGGTCTTGATGTCGTACTTGGATTCGCGCACATCGCCCAAGCGATTGCCACGGATCATCAACGAGCCAAACTCGCCTTTACCGTCTTCGCCCTTGCGGAACAAATACGGGAAGTTGTGGCCAGCATTGGCATAGGTGATGTTGCGTTTGTGTGGGTCGATAATCGACGCGAAGCAGGTCATTACAAATTTGCGCTTAGCACTTTCATAAATCGCGTAATTCATAATTTCGAGCAATTGGGCAACGCCAACATCGTCATCATGGACGGCGCGCGCGACGTCACATGCCGCTTTGGCAGCTGCGGTGATCATGGCCGACGGCACGCCGTGGCCGGTGACATCACCGACAACCATGAGGATTTTGCCGTTTTTGAGTTCGTGCCAGGTCCACCAGTCGCCGCCGGTTTGGGCTGCTGGTTCAAAGTGTGCAGCGAATTGTAAGATGCCTTGTTCGGTCAATTCGGTTGGTGGCACCAAGGTATCTTGAATGGTTTTGGCGACCGCAAGTTCTTGTTCGATCTTGGCTTTCTCCGCGGTCTGTTGCAACAGCACCAAAATCTGATCAGCCATGAAGTTGAAGCTTTCACCGAGCAAGCCGATTTCGTCGGTCGATTTGATTTCCACGCGGGCTTCCAAGTCGCCACGGGCGATTTGGTCAGCTTTTTGCGCTAACGCTTTGATCGGTTTGGAAATCCGTAAGGCTTGGAAGATCGAAAGGAATGCGCCTACTAACACGAACAATGCACCGATTGCGCCGGTGGTGATCGCCGCCTTCGATGCAGCGGCGGCCTTTTGTTCAGCAGCGGTGGCCGAGAACCAATCGATCGGCGCAAGGTCATAACCAAGTACAACGTAGCCTTGGCGCGCCGTCGGAGGCTCTTCAGCAAGTGCACCTTTCGCCGTCGGTGGTTCGCCGACAAAAACCGGAATCGCAAAAAACTGAAAGCGCGACGTGCCGCTGGTTACTTCAAAGCGGGCTAACACATTGCCGGTGTCGCCGGCTGCCTTCCACGCCGCGAGCGCTTGGGCCCAAGCGTCGGTGGTCAATTTGCCGAACTTGTCGGACAGCGGTTCGTGTGCACCATCGGCACATTTGAGGTCGCCTTCCTCAAGGCAATGGACGATCACTTTTTGATTGAGATCGAGGACCAAGGCTACTTTTAGGCCGTAATCTTTTTTGCCACCCACATCTTTGGTGTCCTGGGCTACCGTGCTTTTGGCCAGCGCCAAGATATCGGTATCGCGCCCTCGGTCAATTAACAGTTGTTCAACAGCGCGTGCAAACAGTGGCGTGCCAAACTCGCCGAGTTGTTCCCGGCCTTCGCGGAATACCGCAATCTGCTTGCCGGTGTTTTCATCGAACACCTTGCGAATGTTAAGGACGTTGAGAACACCAAATCCCACGACAATGCCTAAGATCAGCACGATCGTGGTTAGAATCATCTTGACCGTGATGCTCGGTCCCCCTGCGCGTTTTTCCATGAGTTCGAATATGGTAAGCCGCGTATTGACCGGGGTCAAACTGCTGCTGGGATTGTCGCTCCCGATCGGACGATTTTCGGGCACCATGGGACCCTCAAAACCGGTGCTAGCTGGGCTAGACTGCCGGCTATGGAATCCCTTGCTCCGGCGCTAACTCAGTTTATTGAGGATTTCAAACGGGTTTCTAGCGTAATCGTCGACAGCTATTTTGTCGTCGATATCGAGCGCAACATCGTCGATTTCAACCGAACGTTTTTCGCCATGTTGCCACGCAGCGTGGCCCGCGGACTCAAAGGCAAACGGTGCTACGAGGTCGTGGAGTTGAACATTTGCAAAAATGCGTGCATTGCCCACCAATGTTGGAGCAGCAGTAAACACGTACGACTCGACGAGATTTCGGGCAACGTGGTCGGCGAAACCACCGAAAACAAGCTGCGGTTCATTTTGTCAGCAGTGCCGATTTCGGATGAATCGGGCAACCACGTGGGCGCGTTGGAAATTCAGCGTAATGTAACCGACGAAGCCATGGTCCAAGTGAAGTATCAAGAGATGCTCGAAACCGAAGCCAAAGAACGTGAACGGCTGGCCAACCAAGTTCGAATCCGAACCAAGGAACTGCTTGAAACTAACCAGCTATTGCTGAAAACTCAGAAAGAACTGTTGGCCTACAAAAAAGGCTTGGCAGTCTAATCGCGCGAGCAGTCTCGGCGTTTTGATTTGTCCGATTGCGAGGGCCGTGGTCAAACCGGCCGCTCGGCATCACTAGTTTTCTAGCACTGCCGCCTGCGTTGCCTTTTCGGCGGCCATCCGTGCTTGTTGCTGCCCGGCGATGAACTTCATCACATACGGAAACCCGACTTGGAACATGTTGAGTTTTGGTGCCAGGCTGGCTGATAACCCAAACATAATTACCACCGCGCGCTCAACGTAAAACCAGCCCTCTGGATACGCGATTGACTTCATCAGGTCGCGTAGTTCTTCGCGCCGCATGTCCGGATCAGAAAATTGTTGGGCCATCTCTGGGCTGATTTTGCCAAAGTCAGTGATGTTCAAATTGAGCAGTTTTTCAAAGTATTTTTTGGTGGTGCGCTCAAGCAATTCGCGATCGCCGCCGGGGGCGATAAAGCCCATGGTCCCGATGCCTTTGACCACCATGGTGTCGTTGCGCGTCATCATGCCCCCGATGATATCGAGCATCCCGTTGGCCAAGTTGTCAGGCACTTCGGTTGCCGATCCGAGATCTAACACGACGATTCGAACCTGGCCGTCCGGCCCGCGCTGCACAAAAAAATTGCCTGGATGCGGATCGGCATGAAAGAATTTATCGACGAAGATTTGTTTGTAAAAAATCTGCGTAAGTTTAGTGGCGACGGCGTCGGGCGCTAAGCCGATCTTGTCGAGCGCGTCTTTTTTGCTGATCTTGACGCCATCCATAAAGGACATCGTCATCACCGTCTCGCACGAGTACTCGGGGTGCACAACCGGAAACAGTACATCGTCGTCGCCGATGAAATTGTTGGCCATGCGGGTGATGCAACGCGCTTCATTGGCCAAGTCGGTCTCACGCGACAACATGTCTGTGAGTTGTTCGTGAACCCGTTCAATTTGTTTGATCGGTACGAAATTGCGGTACACGGCCAGCGCCCAACCCAGCACGCGCAGGTCGACCTTGATGATGCTCGCGACGTCGGGGTACAGAATTTTCACTGCAAGCCGATTGCCGGCACTATCGCGGGCTTCATGAACTTGGCCCAATGACGCCGCTGCGATTGGGGTTTCGGAGAACTGCGCGAATGCCACTTTTGGATCTTTGTTGAACGCTTTGTGGAATGATTTTGAAATCTTGCGGTACGGCAACGCCGGTACTTCGTCCTGCAGGCCTTCGAGCTCTTCGGTGTACTGCTTGGGTAAAAACGAACCCATGATCGACAGAATTTGGCCGAGCTTAATATAGACACCGCGCAGCGACACGAACGCGCGATACATGCGGCGAGCGTTGCGTCGGTGGATCTTGTCCCAGTGACTTACACTCGCAAATCGTTTTGGCCACAGCTTGGCAAACGAAACTGCCCAAAGGTAGCTGTTGAAGATGATCGCAAACACAAAGGTTGCGCGGAGTAGTCGGTAAATCGCTCGCATATCGTTGCTGTGAACCACGCAGCAGTGGTTGCTAAAAATGGTAGCATGACGCGGTGGAAACCACGCAAGTCGCCAGCCCATTAGCGCACGCAGGCTTCGATCTAGCCGCTGCGTACTTCACCAAGCTGCAACTCGAAATCTGCGCTGGACTCGAAGCAGTCGATGGCGAGGGTCTGTTTAAGGCGGATGCCTGGGATCGTCCCGGCGGTGGCGGCGGCGTGGCCAGGGTACTTGAAGGCGGTCGAGTTTTTGAAAAAGCTGGGGTCAACTGGTCGTATGTCCATGGTGAGTTGCCGACGGAGATGGCCGCGCACATGCCAGGGCAAGGCCGACATTTCCGGGCCGCCGGAGTATCGTTGGTGTTGCACCCGCGATCGCCGATGATACCGACCACGCACGCCAATTTTCGCTGCTTACAACAAGGCGATACCGTTTGGTTCGGCGGCGGGGCCGATTTAACCCCGTATTATTTTAGTCGCCAAGACGCCGAGCATTTTCATCGCACCTTGGCTACCGCTTGTGATGCGCATCAGCCAATCGGTGATTACGACCGATTCAAAGCATGGTGCGACGACTATTTCTTCTTGCAGCATCGCAACGAGACCCGTGGCGTCGGCGGAATCTTCTTTGATTATCTCGGTGGCAAAGGTGAATTTGAATTCGCGCCGATGTTCGACTTTATCAAAGCGATTTCAGCGCAGTTTCTACCTGCATACGTGCCGATCGTCGAGCGCAGCGTCGGCCTAGCTTTTACCGAGGCGCAAAAGCGCTGGCAGCTGCAACGCCGTGGTCGTTATGTTGAGTTCAACCTGATTTATGATCGCGGCACGCTTTTTGGGCTAAAAACCAACGGTCGGATCGAGTCTATTTTGATGTCGCTGCCGCCCGAAGTGCGCTGGGACTACGATGTCCGCGCTCAACCGGGCTCACCCGAGCAAACACTGTTAGATCATCTCAAGGCCAATGACTGGCTTGGTCGCGTCACCACCTAAGGAGGCTGGTGTTAAACGGCTGCGGAGCCCAGCTGCGGCGTTGTCACCAACAGGGCTATGCCCTCTTCCTCGGCTTTGCCGAAGAATTCACCCGCGCTTCCGGTCTCACATACACGAGTATGCTCCGGTCCGGTTCGCACTCCGCCTTGCAGCTGGACTTCCTCACTCGTTTAACACCAGCCTCCTAGGCAGCATTGGGTTGAACTAGTCATTGGCAATGGCAGGAATGTGAGGTGCGATGATGGCGACCACCAAGAACAAAAACAGCACCAAAAACACCGCGCGAATCATCCACTTTTCCAACATGCCGCCTCCCAATATGCTTGATCTGATGCAGCAAATTGGACGAATTGGTTGTGGTGGAACGTCGCATGACGATTTTTTGTATTTCAATAATATCGAAAAAAATTCATTGATTACATATGTTTGCGAAGCATTTGCCACGCTGCATCGTGATGTTGCAGCACTTCGTTGTCATAGCCAGAAAGTATTATCCGCCGCATCGAAAGGACCACCGCTAGTAGGTTCGCCTTGACGGTACCCTACCCGTAGCGTAAGGAAATAGTATGGCTAAAAAGCAAACTCGTCGTAGCATCAGTGTCAGCCGTAACACCTACGAACGCCTTAAGGCGTTTTGCGAGACCAACAGCATCTCAATGAGCCAATTCGTTGAAACCCGAGTAGGCGACTACTTAGGCGACGGCGAGGCACCTGCGGATCGTCCCGCTCCAACCCCGCGTCCAGTGAGCCCGCCACGTGAGCAATCACGCGAACTTGCGCGACCAGCTGCCGCACCTACTACACCCATTCGTGCAACCGAAGGGCGTCCTGCATCGGCGGTTCCAATGACGTCCGCTGCGGCACGCTTCGCAATTGAGCCACCCCCACCTATCATCAAACCGAAAGCTGATCAAGCTGCGCCAAAGCCAGCGGAGAAGCGACCGGACCAAATCTTCACGTTCTAGACATTCAGATTCGATTGCCTCCGCTGCGCAACGCCATCCTCATCGGTGGCGTTTTGCATATGTGGCGCGTGTTTTGAGCCTGGCGCAAATGGGCCTGGCGTCGTGGATCGAATGTGGATCAAGCGGTGCGACGGCGGCCAGACTGGGATTGGCTCGACGATGTCGCTACCTCGACTTAGTTTTTGATTAGAGCGGTGTAGTCCTGCACCAGCTTGGTCGATGTACCAGCCGTCACTTGCACGGACAGCACTTTTTTGATTCCGTTGGGTTTGTTGAGTAGCGTCACCGTGTGCCGACCTGCCGTCAACGTAAGATTTCGCTGCGGTGTCAGTAGGCCCGTGGCTTTGCCGTCGATGACGATTTCGCACGGTGGTTTCGACGAAATCATCACGATGCCGGAACCCGCTTCGCTCGCTGAGCCGAATACCGCCGCGATCTCGTTGGATGCAACGGTCCGGCCGGCTGTCGCTGACTTGGTCGTGTCTCGGTGCTGGGTAATCATCTCGGCCGCTGGCTTGTTGGCGGGGGTGTTGCTAGCGACGGTCGGTTTGCGAGTGGCGACGACGGCTGTGTGGTTGTCGGCATTCGGCGTGCTGTGCCGCGAGCCCGCCGCAGGTAAAATCGATTTGATAGTTTGCGACTTTTTGGGATCTAGTTTTGCTATTTGAGTCGCGCGCCCGTCGAGGGAGAAAACGATTTCGTAGTTGTATGTGGAATCTAATGCCGCATTAATCGGCGTGGTGCCAATAAGTGACGTCCGACCGCGATCAACGAGTGTCACCGTTGCACCAGACGGTTTTGATTCGAACCGAACGTTGACGAGCGATGCAGCAGCCGGGGTCGCGTCCGGACCCATGACATTACGTTGCGGAACTGTTGGCAGCGGGCCTGGCATGGCGATCGCAGGCTCGGTTGGAGCTGCCTCGGTCGTTGCTGCGGCCACCGCGATAGCAGCGGGCTCAACGGCCGCAGAATTCGCAGTCGCTGGTGGTGCAGGCTCGGTCGCAATCGGTGCGGTTGCGGTGCCAAGCTCCGTTGCAGGCATGGCCGCCGTGACAGGCTGCGTGACAGCAATCGGAGGCACAGGTGATGCAGCTGCATTAGGTAGGCCTGCGACCGGCGCAGTCGCAACGGGCTCGGCTTTCTGATTGTTGAAGTAGAGGTAGCCACCTGCGAACAATCCAACCACCGCAAGCCCTGCGGCAATGGGTAGCGCTGCCGCAGATTTTTTCGGTTGGGTCACGATAGTGTTGGCTTTGGACGGCGCAACATCGACGCGGTGCGGGTGTCGAACCACGACGGCGGCCTCGCCTGACGATACGGTTGGCCCGAAATCGGTTGGCCAGCTGATACCGGAGGCGCGCGGTAGTTGAGGCAATAACGCTGGGTCGAGGTGAGCCGTTTGCAGTTGTGGCGGCAGCTGTGGGACGCCGTGCACCGCCGATGGCCGTGCATGCACGGGCACGGGTGACGTTGCTGTAGGTCGTGGCAATGGCGCTATCGCGATCACCGTCGACGATGTCACACGGGGCAGTGGTGGCGATAAAACTTGCGGGGCTGCGACGTCAAGCGCCGCTGCAACTGCTTGATTCTTGTCATTCAAGAATGGCGAAGTTTCGCTGATCGCGAAATCACTCTCGGTGTCATCAAGGGTTAACGGCGCTGCGCGATTCGGAGTCCAGCCTTCATCAACCCGCGCTATGTCAGCGACGCCACGTACGCTTTGGTCGGCCAAGCGATCGATGTCATCTTGCGCCATCACTGAGGTTGGCACCGGGGCGTTCGGCGCTCCGTCGAACGCAATCTCGTCATCGTCGAAGGCGATTGCATCAATGTCGTCGACATTGTCATCATCAAGACTCAGCTCAATTTGTTCAATGGGCTCGGTTCGAGAGCCATCAATAGATGCGAACGGCCATGCGACTCTGGCCGCGACTGGCGCGACCGCTGGCTCGGCGATGATTGCTGAAATATGCGGCACGGCCATCTGCGCGCTGGGCCGTGGTGGCGGCAGCGCGGTTGAGCGGCGCGGTGGAACCAGGTTGGATGCCGTACCGTGTGGTGCCCGATTGCGAGGCAGGGGTGCTACCGTTGCACTCGACGGTGCCATAGACGCGCTGTTCGCGACGCGCGATGCGGTCGGCCGCATGCTCGATGTCGGCGACTGCGCTGGACGTTGCTGCGCGTCAAACTGGAGCTCGTCCGACGGAGCCTGAAGTAGTGACGGTTGATTCACCAGGGCGATCAGATCGTTGACGGCGGTCGACTCGGTCTTTGCCACAGAGAACTCCTGCGAGGTTAAAAACCGCCGGACCATGCGACGGCAGCGATCGTGAGTAAAGCGAAATCGCATTGCATGACGTCACAATTCCGGACACTGTTGAGGCGTTGGCACGCCAGGTTGTAAGATCCCAGGAAAGCGAGTTTTTCACTTGACCAAAAATGACCATATACCTAGTGTATGGTCACGGTGGAGCCCAATAGTTTCGGCAAACTACGTGAGCTGGCTGATCAACTGGGAAGTCTAACGCAGCCTGTCGAAACAGGTCTGTCGGTGAAATCTTCAGGCCGCAATGGCAGTGCATCCTCCGCGCAACGGCTGATCGTGACCGCCGCTTTAACACTCGGCTCGATCGCTGTCCCGATGTTGGTCCGGCATTTCAGCCAAGCCGCCGCTGCACGCTCGGTGTGCCAGGCGGCGTTGGTTGCGATCGCCGAGTTGGCACCTGCCGATCACCGCAAAGTCGTGGCTGAACTTCGTAAGTCAGTGCATGCCGTGCTAAGCGACGATGCGCGAGTCGCCTTGCTGGCGTTGTTGCATCAACTGGGCAGCGCGGAACCGGGTGCGCAGTTCGCTGATCCGTTGCAGGTACAACGCGACGCCGCACGGGCGTTGGCCAAACAACTCACAAGTCCAGCAGATCTTGCGCGCGCAGCGGCATTGATGATTCGGCAACTGCCGATGGTCGAATTATTTGCCATGGTTGAATTGGTGGTGGCCGACGCTCCCGATTGCGGTGCGTGGCTTACCGATGAGCTGTTAGCGCGCCTCGATCTTGACGCTGACATTCGTTCTGAGTTGCGCCGGATTGCGGCTGGCGTGCGAGTGGCTGCGCCCGTGATGCCGCTACACACAGGCGAAGATACGTTAACGGCGCTGGTGCATCCGACGGGTGCTAGGGTGATTGTCGTTGAAGCGGTCGCAGTGGTGCCGCTCGAATTGCGTCGAGCCATTGCATTTTTGGTGGATGCTGACGGCCTACTGGTTGATGCGACGTATCAAGAACCGGCGGCGTATGGCGCAACGGCCGAGTGGATGCGCGGGCTAGTTGCTGATGGTTACCGTGAAACTCCAATTGAACGAGTCGCCGCCCGCAGCGCCGTGATCGCAGCGGTGCGTCAGGCGGTTGCCGCTAACTCCGAGTTGCCATTGGCTTATTACGTGGGACGCGACCTGTTGCAGCTTGGCAACGCACACCTCGGTGTTCGCGCCGGGCAAGAAATCGACTCGACGTGGTCAGTTGCAGCTGGGTATGGCGTCGATTTGTTGGCGGCCGGCGACGTGACCGGTGCCTTTGCGTTGCTGTCGCAATGTGTCGCGCGAGGTGCGGTGCAAGCTGCCGCCAATGCCGATGTTGCCAGCGCCTACGGCATGACCTGTTTAGCCCTCGAAAAATACGCCGATGCCGCGCATTGGCTTTCGGTCGCGGCGGCGGCCGATCCCGCGCTCGCCGATCATGCCTGGAATTGGGCATGCGCAGCCGAACGCAATCAAGACGTAGCCACCACCTACCGTGCGCTCACGCAATATTGTTCGCGCGCTGAGCGTGGCGCTATCACTGCGAATGTTGCGACCCGACTTGACGTGGCCCGAGTTCTCCTCAAATCGCTGCGCCAGGCGCAGCCGCAACTTGAAAAGGCCGATGTCGACGCATCCACGCTACTTGCGGCTCGGGGCCGACGCACCAAGCGCACTGCGAAACCCGCGCATGGTGACGTAGTGCCAATGCGCCATGATGCAAGATGCGAGCGCGGTGGTGCGAGGTCCGTGGTCGGAATCCGCGTACGCCTCAGACGATATTGAAAAGCGTAAGCGATTCGTTCGCTTGCGCGATCGACATTGAGCCAGGACTGATTACTTTTTGCTGGAAAGTTCGAATTTGATCGTGGCGCGGGTGACGCCCGGCGTGCCGCGAGCTGGCAAATGCCAGGTACGGCCGTGTTCCGCGATGCATGCTGCAACGGCTGGTAGATCTGCAACTCCACCAGCTGGATTGGTGGTGGCGCCGGTCACAACACCTTTCATGTCAAATTCGAGCAACAACGTCACGCCGCCGCCGACGGTAGGTGAGCCTGCCAGCACGCCTTCGTAACAACTCTTGATTTCGAATTGATGCAATTGCACCGTGTCGATCACTACGCTCTTGTCGTGGATGCCTTTGCCTGGCGCTTTGCCCGACGCGATATTATTTTTGGTAGTGTCGATGGCTTTGGCCTGTTTAGCGAGGTCAGCCGAACCGTCGCCAGCGATTGCGACGGCGGCGTAAAGGTCACGCGCTGGTTGGTAGTAGCGATCATCCTGGGAGGTCGCGTAATTCGAATGAAAACGTGAGGCGGTGTTGCGAACTTGCGTACGCACTGCATCTTTGCTGGCGGCGCATTCAGCTGCGCAGGCCGCGAGTGCGTCGAGTGCTTGTTTGCCAAAGGCCGCGCTTTCGTTCGGCATGTCAGCCGTGAGCGCGCTGACCATTTGTTGGGCACGCAGAGTCGGCACTTCGGTCTTGGTAATTTTACCGGCGGTAATCACTTTTTCAACGGCAGCGATAGCATCGGTGTAGCGGCCGGCCGAGTGTAGCAAGCGCGATAAATTAACCAGCGCTGGAGCTTCACTGTCTTTGCCCAAGGACGCCACGACACCGCCGAGTGATTCATCGAGGGAAATATTGGCGTAGGTCGCAAACAGCATGTAATCACTGGCGACCGCGCCTTTGGAATTGGCTTCTTTCCAACCTTTGTTGGCCGCACTGATCGCTTGAAATGCACCGGCGGCGTCACCGGTACGAAATTTGGCCCATGCCGTCACGTAGGCGGCTTCAGGGTCGGCCGGCGTTGGCGGCAGTTCACTCATAGCCGCTACGGCGG
Source organism: Kofleriaceae bacterium (assembly GCA_043777635.1). Lineage (GTDB taxonomy): Bacteria > Myxococcota_A > Polyangia > Haliangiales > Haliangiaceae > JABFXX01. The sequence goes on from JAYWHS010001190.1 coordinate 14,852, forward strand.
CGGCATTTTTATTCTGCAGTAGCAGCGCATGGCCCCACCAAGCGCGTGCCGCATTGACTTCTTTATCTTTGGGATTGAGTTTGATCACGTCGCTCCACGCTTGTTCGGCTGCGGCGTAATCGCTTTTGATAAAGGCGAATGTGCCTAGCATGCGTAACGTGTTTGCTTCCACGGCCTTACCCGCGTTCTTGTCGAGGGCGGCTTTGAGTACGGCGCGCGCATCGTCGATGCCAGCGCTTTGTTTGGCTGGTTCTTTTTCCGCTTTGGCAGCTTGGTACAACGCGGTGGCCAACACTTGGCTTAGGACTTCGCGGTCTTCAAGATCTTTGGTCTTTTCGATGGTGGCGCGCTGTTTATCGATGGCAATTTTCTTTTTGCCTTCGACCAGCGGCATGCCGGGCCGGCCCAATGCTTCGGGCATGTAGCGTTCGCCGATCACAGGAATGGAAACTTCGGCGGCGGCATCGGCGTTACTCGTAGTTCCGTCCGTGGTGCTCGGCGTAGTTTTCTCGGTGGTGGTCGGCGTCCCACCGCAGCTCGCTGTAACTGCGAGGGTAACGGCGAGGCCACCGCCAAGCGCAAGCGATGCCAAAGACATAAATTTTGAACCGTGCTTCATCGTGAACTCCTGTGCTGTTTCATATCAGAAATAACCGACAGCGTGATAGATTGCCGCCGTGAAGCGATCGCTCCGACATTTAATGTATGGCGCATTCCTAGTTGTGCTTAGTTTTGCCAGCTCGTGCGTCGTGGTTCGGCCACATCAACGAGAAAATTTGGCAAAGCGGGCGATGACTAATGATCGGCCAGGCAGTGAATCCCGCTTTGGTCAGCACGAGCGCGGCTCGCGTGAAGGTGCCGACGGTGGCACTGGGCAACCCGGTGGCGGCTGTGGCTGCAACTAGCATGCGGCGCAAGCTTTCATGGCAGGGCAGATCGATTTGCCAGCACGCATCGCTGCGATGGGCGCTCACACTTCTTGCGGCCGCAATCGTGCTTGCCCAAACGGCGTCGGCTTCTGCCGAGGGTGAACTAACCCTACGTGGCGTGTACTACAAAGAACGTGCAACCCGAGTCGAGGAACCGATTTTGGATGCCACCTCCGACGTTGGTGATCACGGCGAAATTACCGGCAATCTGGCGATTGATGTCATCACCTCAGCCTCGGTGGCCGCTGGCGCCGATGCCAAAGCTTTCACTGAAAAGCGCTACGAAGCCGGCGGTGGATATAGCCACACGATTGGTCGCTATCGTATTTCCGGCAACGGTCGTTACTCGACGGAGTCCGACTATGTCGCGCGTTACCTTGGCGCTGGGCTCACGATAGACCTAGCGGAAAAAAACACGCAACTTGCGCTCGGCGGCGGGCATAGTCGCGACGACATCAGCAACGCCGGTGCGCAAAGTCCATTTGCAACATTGTTCGAAGGCGAAATGAAGTCGACCATGGCGTTTTTGTCGCTGACCCAATTGGTGGGACCCAACAGCCTCGTCGGCGTCAGCGCCGATTTTTCGTCGATTTCGGGTTTTCAATCGAACCCTTATCGGTTGGCCATTACCAATCAAGGCTTGATTTCTGAGCGCCATCCAAGCGAGCGGTTGCGCCAAGCCTATGCGGTTACTGGACGGTATTTTTTAGCAGCGACAGCGACCACGCTGATCGGCGTGTATCGATATTATCGTGATGATTGGGCGGTCCGCGGCCACACCCCTGAAGTGCGTGTAGTGCAAGAAGTCGGCGACACCGTAGAAGCCTCCATCCGATTCCGCTACCACCGCCAATCACGCGCGTATTTTTATCAAGATCGCTACGACACCAGCGATGTAATGATTCAGCCGTTTTTGACCGACGACGTCAAATTATCGCGGTTCACCACCAAAACGTTGGAGGCCAAACTCGCCGTACACGGCGACACGTTTGGCATCGAAGGACGTTGGGGCGCGGCGCGCCTCGAAGGTATGCTGCAATACGTGGTGCAGGATAACCGGTTCGGCAATGCGGTGATTGCGCACGTCGCTGTCACGGTACCCTTTGGAGGAAGTTACTAATGCGCAGTTTCATGTGCGGCACAATGTGCGCTTTATCGTTATTGGCAAATTGCAGTGACCCATGTGGGCCCGGTTCTGCTGCGCCCAATGGCTTGCGAGCGACCACCGTCGACGGCAGCTTGAACGTCGCCTATGCCGCGATGACCGCTGGTGCCAACAATGACTGCCCTGATCCTGCGATGCCGCCTGGCGAAGGAGTGATTAGCTTAACCATCGCAGGTAATGAAGAAGGCGCAGTTGCTCCGATTGTATTTTGTGTGCCGCGCCCTGACAAGCTGCAAAACGGTGCGTTGAATATAGGCCAGGACTTCCAAGTGATCGACGTGATGGCCCAAGCCAATGGCTGCGCCTATACGGTTGTACGACCGGTTGATGCCACCGGCACTGCCAGTGTTTCCGGCATGTGTGACAACGGCGTGAACAAAGCCGGGTTTGCGCTCACCGTCGACGGTGTCGTGACGTTACTCAAGCGCTGTACCGGCATGCCCGACGCCAATGTAAGCGTAACTCTGCGCGGTACAATCGCGGTAGCGCCTCAGTAGCGTCTCGGCACCTCGTGACTCGCGTGTTAGATCGTGCCAGCGATCTTACGTAAAAAGGGTGTGACTTGGCGACGCGTAATGTCGTCAGCGAGAGTGTCCAGGCAATCTTGCATGCCCGCTGCAATTTCGGTCGAGCTATTCGACGTGGTGGTTTTGGCCGAGCCTGATGCCGACGCAGATTTATTGGCTTCCCAGACTTCGTTGCCGTCACTGCCGGTCCATGGCGAAACGCGGATCGCAACAGTGCATGTCACTTCGGCTTGCCGCGACTTCTTTTTGACTACGATTTTTTTGACAGTCGAAACCACAATGAAGGCATGGGCTCGACTTGCGACCAACTCGGCCTTCGAGGGTGATCCGCCTGGCCACACCGTGGTGAAGCCGTTGTCTTCAATCGCGCGCCGCACGTTTTTACTCACCAGCGTGATGCTCGCGGCGCTGGCTTGTTTCGAGTCATCGCTAACCCGGTCGATATGAACAAACACTGCTGGTGGTTTGCCTTTGCTGTTTGCCGGCGCGGCGACCGGTATTGATTGCAGGGCTGCGATGGCACTGTCACGAACTTTGGTATCTGCATCTTTGGTTGCGGTGGTTAACGCAGCGCGAACTTTTTCGACGGTGGCTTCGGGCAAGCCATCGACGCCGCGGCCGAGGGCAATGGCCGCAACTCGACGTAAGGCCGAATCTTGGTCGGATTGCAGCACGCTGATCAGCGCCATCACGGCGCGCGCATCGCTTGATTTTGCAAGTGATAATGCAGCCGACAGCCGGCTTTTGTAATTGCTGCTATTGAGTTCTTTGATTGTTGAATCGATCGCATCAGCGGAAGTAGGCCGCACAGCCAACAGCAACACCGTAAGCGCAGTGCAGATGCAGATCCAACATCGACCAAAAGACATCTGCGTCCATCGTAGCATTCACATCTCACGAAGTCGCCAATCTCGAACAAGCAACGCGGACAACGCGAAGGTGCGATACAGTACGACGTATGGGAATGATCCACAGTTTGCGAGTGCTTGCTGCGATGGCGCAGGTTACCGTGCCCACCGTCGTGGATTTTGCTCGCGGTGGAGTCATGCGACACGACGTTGATGAACGCACGCGTTGGTTTGGCCGACGTGTCGTTGAAGTCTTACATATAGATCTAACCGTGCGCGGCGGAGCAGATCTCGATCCGACCAAGGCGTATGTGTATTTGGCGAATCATCAAAGTCACCTCGACATCCCAGTGTTGTTTGCCAGCTTGCCATCGCGCACGTTGCGCATGCTCGGTAAAGCCGAGTTATTCAAGATTCCGTTGTGGGGTCGTGGTTTGCGCGCTGCTGAGTTTATTGAAGTTGATCGTTCAAATCACGCCAGTGCGATGGCGTCGATCGACCGCGCTAAACAATTGGTCCGCGAAGGGGTCAGTATCTTTGTTGCTCCCGAGGGCACGCGGTCACGTGATGGTCGAGTTGGGCCGCTTAAGAAAGGCGGCTTTCACTTGGCAAAAGATACCGGCGCCCCGATTGTGCCGGTGGCGATTCGTGGCACCATTGATATTCTGCCTCGTGGGGCAAGGCACATGCAGGTCGGCCGCGCGGTTACTGTCGACATCGGCGCACCGATTGAGAGCGACCAGCCAATCAATGAGCTAATCGTGCAGGTTGCGGGCTTTTTAACCGAGCACGTTGACCGCTCGTAGCGCGAAAACAAGTGAGTTAAGGGCGACTGGAACGTGCGTTGTTACGCGATTCCACTGCCACCGAGATCGAGGTCCATCCGACCGACGTACATTTCAAACTTCACTTGTTTAATGCCTTGATTCGCTTGGCTGCCGATGACGTTGGCCGAACACAAGCCGACTTCATGCAAGATCACACGCATCAATACGGTGCGCTTATCAGGGCCGAGAAATTCAATCGCGCCATTGCGCTCGTGGGCGCGGTCGGGTGCGCCTTTGACTACGAATTGTTTGTACCAATCCATGACAGACCCGGCATTTACTTCTGCGATGGTGGCAACAATGTTTGGAAACTCGATCTTGGTAGGTTCGATTTCTGGGAATCGGGCGCGACCGTTGTACAGCCGCTTGACGCCTTGTTTCACCGTAAACGATTCGATTTTTTGCACGGCAGGCGTTGGCACGCCGTCGATGACGAGGCGAAATGCGCTGCATGCCCAATCTTTTTGCTGCGATTCCACTAAACCGTCAACGCGATTTTGATCGGGCAAATAGTCGACTGCCTCTGGCAGCATTTTGAATTTCAGGTACGCAGCTTCGCGCGATGCGCCGTCAAGTGCAGGAAAGGTGGTCTCCGTAATCAACGCGCCAGTGAACTGATGGCGGGCGACGCCTTTGTGATCAAAATCGCCGTGTGTTAGGTCGCCGCTTTTACGCGCGTACTGTTTGCGCCACGACGCTTGAATCCATTGCAGAACAGTGCGGCTGCCGGCGAAGCCGATTTCGAAGGCAAAGGGCTCAATCTCGACGGTGGACGTATGTTTGATGCGAAGATTCTCAGGGCCAACCGGCTCATCAATAACGCTGGCTTTCACAAAGCCACCATCGGCTGACTTGATGTATGCCGAGTTCTTCACACCGTCGAGGGTGAGTTGAAAGGTGCCGGCGGAATTGGGTAATTTGAACAGGTTCATGTGCGGGGCTCCCAAACGTCGCGCTGATGGTCAATAGTACGTCGGCGCCGGGGCCTTTCACCCCAAAATCGCAGTTAAAAATGGGATCCAAGGCCGGGCCGAGGCGGATCTGGCAAAGATCGCCTACGGATCCCTACATGGCGGCCGCTCTAGATGGCGGCTATGGCACAAGATTGTAGGGTGCCAGTCGCATTCGGCGATTGAAAGGGTACTATTAGGCTATGACGCCAAGGCTGAGGGCCTGCCTCTTAGGGTGCATAGTACTTGCGCTGGCCAGTTCGCCGGGGCTCGCCGAGGTCGTTACCGCCAATCAGCGCACCGAAGTTCATCAACGAGCTGGCGAGAACTCGCGGGTGGTGATTACGGTGAAAGCCGGTCAGGCGATGACCGTGTTAACCAAAGATGGCCGGTGGGTCAAAGTTCGGGTCAAAGGCCGAACCGGGTTTGTGCCGCGCACCGTGATCGAAGGCGACGGCGAAGATGATATTCAGCGCAACACACGACGTCGGCCATTCGTTGATGGGCGATCGAAGGGCCGCACTTTTGGAGGTGAAGGTCCAGAGGATCGGGTTGGTGCCGATGCCACCGATGGTGACGGCGGGGAAGACAGTGCTGACGACGGTGATGACGATGACGCCAAGCCAGCGCGCAAAAAGCCCAAAGCCAAGCCGCGAGATGCGGACGAAGACGATGATGGCGGTGACGACGGTGATGCATCTAGCGATCGCAGCACGTCGGAAGATGATGATGATCGTATTCGCGTGACGCTGACCAGTCGTGTGGTGTTGCGTGCTGATCCCAATAAAAAAGCTGCAAAGATTCTTAAAGCTTCGCCTGGCGATCGTTTTTTCCTGGTCGAAAAACGCGGCAAGTGGTCGTTGGTGGAAACCGAAGATGGCGATAAATCGGGCTGGGTGCTGACTCGGATGTACGACGCACCAGGGCATGGGCCGCGATCACGTAGTCTTGATGTGTCGGCAAATTTGGGTGTGACGCTGATTTCGCAAACCATGGAATTGAATGGCGGTTCGGCCAAGTTTCCTGACCGCTATGCCATCAGCACCTCATCGTTGACCTTAGCGCTCAATGGTGAACTACTACAGCCATATAAAGATGATTACTGGGTTGGCGGCCAAGTCACGTATGCCGGCACCAAAGCGCTGCCTGGCCTTTCGTACATGGGCACCAATATTCCAATCACATTGCACAACATCAATGTGCGTGGTGAATTTGGCTACGATTTTCACAGCAAAACTGGGATGCGCGTGATCGGCCGCCTCGGCTATCACTATGATGCTTTTTTGGTACCAATCGACAACAAAGCGACCTTGCCGGCGGAGGTTTTTCGCGGTCCGAGTATTGGCGCGGCATTCGATTTGCCACAACTCAATGAGTCGTTCGCCGTGCGGGCCGCGCTCGACGCCGTGGTGCTGGGCACCCGAAGTCAAACCACCAATCTTGAGGATGGCGCATCGCCGAGCACATTCGGTTTGTTGCTCGGGTTGCTTGGCAACTATCGGTGGAAGCGTGATTTGCTGGTAAATGCCAGCTATGACTTGGGTTATTACAGCAACTCGTTTGGCCTGCCTATCGCGACGTCGAAGCGGGGCCACACCGGCACTGGTGGTTCGCGTTCGGATCTGTTTCACACCATCTCAGTTGGTGTGAAAAAAACGTTTTAGCGCGGCGGCCAGATCATTCCAACACATGGCGCGTTGGTACTGGTTATGAGCAGAGGCCGACTTTCTAACGTTGTCGAATTTGTGGTGATCGCAATGATTGTGTTGGTTGCGCATGTCGCGACTTCGCATGCGCTGCGGGTTGCGATGGGTACGTTTCAAGGTTCGGTTGCGAATGCCAAAGGCAAAGTGGCGGGAGCAACCGTGGAAATTCGCGGAGCTAAGGATGGTTGGCAGGGCGCCACCGATAGCCAAGGTCGTTTCACATCGAAAGAAATGATGGCCGGCCAATACACGATTAAGGTGAGCGCGACGGGCTATGCGGTCAGCTCGCAGGTTGTGCAACTCAAAGGCGGCACAACTGCGGTGGCATTCAAGTTGGTGTTGGTGCCAGTTGCTGCAACAGTGCCAGCAACCCTGCCAGACGCTGCTTCAAAACGAGAGCCAGGGAAAGAACGAAAAAAAGCCTATGACGGCGAGATGCCATCGCCCCCAATGCCGGGCCCTGTGTCGCGCTCGGCGATCGGCCGCCGGCCGATGAGTCCAATGCCGATTTCGATCAGCCAACCGACGGTTGGTGATGTAGCGAGCAATACCGAAGACTACTCGCACATCGCTGACAATCCATTTATGACGGTGGCTAGCGCGCCGCTGTCGACGTTTTCGGCCGATGTTGACACCGCGTCGTATGCCAACGTGCGGCGGTTTTTGCGCGACGGTAGTCTGCCGCCGAAAGATGCCGTACGCATTGAAGAGTTGATGAACTATTTTCGTTACAACGACGCCACGCCGACGGGCAAAGATCCGTTTGCGGTTTCGACCGAGCTAGCGGTGTCGCCGTGGAACTCGCAGTATCAGTTGTTGCGTATTGGCTTACGCGCGCCTGCGATTGCCGATGCCCAAGTACCGGCACGTAATCTGGTGTTCTTGCTCGATGTGTCGGGCTCGATGAATGATGCTCGCAAGCTACCGTTGCTCAAACAAGCTATGAATCTGCTGGTCGAACAAATGCGCCCGCAAGATCGTATTGCGATCACGGTGTATGCCGGGGTATGCCGGGGCCTCGGGCGTAGCGTTACCGTCGACTACAGGCGATCGAAAAGATGTGATTCGCAATGCCGTGGCGCTGCTTGAAGCCGGCGGCTCAACCAACGGCGCTGCGGGCATCAAACTGGCTTATGAGTTGGCGCAAAAACATTTTATCAAGGGCGGCATCAATCGCGTGATTCTCGCTACCGACGGAGATTTTAATGTTGGGCTATCGAGCGAAGGTGAATTGGTACGCATGATTGAAGCCAAGCGCGAAAACGGTGTGTTTTTGACGGTGTTGGGCTTTGGCATGGGCAACATCAAAGATGGCAAATTGGAAAAACTGGCTGATCACGGCAACGGCAACTATGCGTACATTGATACCATCGAAGAAGCGCGCAAAGTGTTGGTGAAAGAAGCTGGCGCAACGCTGGTGACGGTAGCCAAAGACGTGAAGCTGCAAGTTGAATTTAACCCGACGGCAGTAGCTGGCTACCGTTTGGTTGGTTATGAAAATCGTATGTTGCGGGATCAGGATTTTAACGACGACAAAAAAGATGCTGGCGATATTGGCGCAGGACATACGGTGACTGCGCTTTATGAAATTATTCCTGCCGGTGTGGCCGTACCTGGTGCCAAGGTCGATGCGTTGAAATACCAGCCGGCGGCGAAAGCCGTTGCCGTGAGTGCCGGTCAAGAATTGTTGACGGTGAAGCTGCGCTACAAACGTCCGATCGATACCACCTCGCAATTGATGTCCCGCGTGGTGACCACAGCCTCGACGCCGTTTGCCAATGCCAGTGAAAATCTGCGTTGGTCGACAGCGGTGGCGAGTTTTGGCATGTTGTTGCGAGGTTCGCCGCATGTGGGCAGCGTTGGGTGGAACGATGTCTCGCGGATGGCCAGCGCAGCCAAAGGTAAAGATGCCGAAGGTTACCGCAACGAATTTTTGGTGATGGTGGCTCGGGCCATCACGTTAACTGGCGGCAAAGCTCTGATTGCAAAGTGAGGCCGAGGCGGTTTGGAACATTTCTATTGCTGGGCAAAGTTTCTACACGGGACTCGGCCGACAGCACCGGAGCTTCACCGACGACGCACCAATTGCGCATGTTACGAGCACGGTGGTCCGAGGTTCGTGGTCGGCGTCCCGAGTGGAAGTTGCTGTTTCCTAGACCATTCATTCGCCGTATCAGGTTAGTTGGGGCATGGATCAACGGTGAATGGCGAGCTACGCACAAACGACACTGTCCGCAATGCGCGAACATACGGCAAAATAGCAGCGTCGGTTTCGCTGGTACGAGCGCCAAACGGATAGGCGAACAGTTGTGGGTCGAAGCCATCGGCGCGCAGTGCGGTGATGGAAGGTAGCACTTCGTCGTTGAGGTAGGCTTGCAGGCCGTAGTTCTCGACGTAGTTCGGGCCGCGGGCGTGCGTCACGCTGTGAGCTTCAATGGCATGGCCGTCGGCTGCGAGTTGCTGGAGCTGCGTACGACCAGCGGCATCGACGTGATCGTAGCGCGATACAAAGAACGTGGCGTGCACCCCGTAGGCGTTGAACAAATCACGGGTTTGCGCCCACGCATTGATCGATGTGTCGTCGAAAGAGAACACCAGCCCAGCGCGTGGTTCGGGATGATCAAGCAAGTCACGATACGTTAAAAAGGGTAGGCCGCGTTCCGCTGCGGCTGCGAAGGCAAATGCCAACCTGTCGCGGTCGACCGTGCGGCCAGGTTCATGCGCGAACAGTT
>JAYWHS010001191.1:0-1979 GCA_043777635.1 Kofleriaceae bacterium
GCGATTTGATCCCCCAGCGCATCGATATCGACCGCCACCTTCACCTCCGCGCTCTTTTGCATGAGCACACTCTATCACCTGTTTTTTCGACGCCACCGCTGCCTCACTACGCCACGAAACATCGCTGCAACCAAAAATATCCACTTGCACAGCCGATCGATCCGTGTCGGTCACATCGTTGCCTTGCACATGCGTTTCGCGCGCTACTCATAGGCACCGTAATTATTCGTTAAAAAAATCCGTCAACACAAATCGAAAAAAATATTCATCGTATACCAATTTTTTATGTCCGAAAACCGGACATAGCACCGTACCCGCCACAAACTACCCGTCACCGGTCTTCGCAATCAAATTCCCGCGACGCGACGGCGGCGCATCAGGCAACGCGCGAGCACAAACCTACGCGGCCAAGCGGCCAGCGGCACAGCACTCGCTCAAGCTCCGTATCGCTCCCTCCGGAGCCTCTGTGAGCCGACCGTTCACCCACCCGTTCCCCACCCGTACCCACCCGTTCACCTAGCGCCTCGAAGAATCGTTGCCGCCCCTCACGGCACTTGCAGATAAATTCTTCCCGCTGGGTCACCCTTCGCGTGGCAACCGCCTGCATTGCAATTCCCCGCAGACAGGCCCAGCATCGGTTTGGTCTTAGGACATTGGCTAGCCGACACCCGGACCGGAAACGCCATCGTTGCAGCAGAAAAGAAATTGCCGTTTTGCTGCGTCGGTAGCAGAAATTGCCGGTTGTTGGCGTCGATCACAATGATGGTCGCGTTGGGTACCGGTTTGACTCCGCTCGGCCCGTTATACAGCGTGCCACCGAGCGAAAATTCCGGCGCTCCATCGCTAAGATTTGAATCGTGACAGGCTAGGCAGTTTTCGCCTGCAAAATGTTTGCCGTCACCGACGGTGACCACTGCATTTTCGCAGGTCTTGGGCGCATCGGGCCGAGCATCCACTGCCGCAGGTGGATCTCCGCCCGCGCCGATGATACAGGCGGATATACCAAACGCCATGACCATAGGTGCGGCGCATCGAGCGATGCCTACGAGCCAACCGATGTCAGGCCGCCGCATCATTTCAAATACAGTTTCGCAGTAGTGGCGCCGTTGTGGCAGTTATTGCAGTTGCCATCACCGGCGGCATTGAGCGGGCCGACCATTGGTTTGGTATCGGGGCACAGGCTGGCTTTGGTGGTGGTTGGAAATGTCACCGGGTTGGTGGTGTAGAAATTGCCGTTGGTTGCAACGATAAGTTTTTGGGTGCCGATGAAGATCGTTGCACCTGGTGCGGCGGCGGCACCGGCGGCCGTGGTGTACAGCGTGCCGCCAATGGTGAACACTGTTGAGCCAGGGTTCGCACCATGACAACCACCCGCGTTGAGGCAACCTTGCCCAGCATTGTGGTTGCCGTTGGGCCGCGATGCAGAATTGCTTTCACACGCGCCGATGGTGCCGGGTGCATCCTTTGCGCCAGCAGGTGCATCGGTGTTCGCTAGCCCACCATTTGGACCAGTATAGGTGCCAACATCGCAGGCTGCGACGGTGGCCCCGATCATCGCCAATGCAAGCCAAGGCAATCTCATGTTCCGATGCTACTGACCTTCTGTAGCTTGCGCAATTGGGACTCAAGGCCCAATAGGGTGGGGATTTTCCCTCACCTGCGATTCGGTCATTTCACAAGCCAGGTTGTGTAATGTAAAAGCCTCGACGTTACATGTAGGCCGATGGATCACCCACATGGTACCTCCGACGAGGATTGCCATGAACGCGATGGTTGGCCACAAAAAAGCGCGTAACGGCCCGCGTGGTCGGCGGTTATGACCAGCGCGCAGCAAATACGCGCTGGCGAGCAACAATGGTGCAAGGTGAAAGGCGACCCATAGCGAAATCGGCAGGCTCGATGGTACGAAGTGGTGAAAGATCATCTCGCGCAAGCGCGCTGGGTCGAGCAAGAACCACAACGGATAGGCTGCCACTGCC
>JAYWHS010001192.1:0-24508 GCA_043777635.1 Kofleriaceae bacterium
TGTCCGGGGCCAGCGTGGTTGTGGCGTTGCGCAATTCCAAACGCAAAACACCAATGACGATTTCGTTGGATGCATTGCAGGCCTACGACCACACGCACAGTACGTTGGCGATCGCGTACCAGCCACGGCGCGATGTCTTCGCTAGCGTGAGCGCCCGAACCCTCGATCGAAGTTTGGTGCAAGAACGCTTACAGGTGCGTGCCATCATCAGCGAGATCAGCCAAGTTTCCATTGATATTGAACATCGCCACGATAACGATTGGCAGTGGGATCCATCGTGGGTCCGGGACGACACGAGTGTTGGTGCAGCAAAACGCTATCTCGAACTTGGCCCCATGACGCCACAGTTCCACGCCGCGCTGCGCGGCGGCACGGTGCTACTCGACAACATCGATTTGTTTGGTCGGGTTGCTGTCGCTGTCGACCGTAGCGACGTGCGCGATCGCAATACGCTGCGGCCAAGCTGGTATGAAATCGGCGGTGGCGCTGAGTTGCGCTTGCGCCGTGCTGTCGCGTTGACGGCCAGTTCATTATTTCGCGACCTGCGCCGCCGCATTACCCCGCCCACCATTGATGTGCGCACATCGGCCGGCCAACCATTGTTACTTGATGCGCACTATGGCGAACAATCCATTCTCGAAGGTGGCACTGGGCTCAAGCTCACCCTGGGTGCCAAACGATTTTCCATCGCGACCGAGTTTTATATGCGGCGCACCAAGTTTGCAGAGACATATATCGACCAACAGCAGTTGGTCGACGCAACACCCATCATACCTGGCGTGACGTTTGTTGGTGGTGGCCGAATTAAACTCGATGCATGGATCTCGCAACGGTTTCGAATCCTTGCAGTGTATGAGTTAACCTCGCGCTTGCGGCGGGCACCTGAACTCAACGGCTTCAACAGTTTGCGCGTTGCCCTTGAAGGTGCATTTTGATCCTCGCACGCAAAACCACGTTCAGCCGTATGCGCGTGGCTGCGGCTTGGTTCACGGTATGGTTCGCTATACTGGCTGCGGTCACGGTCGCGCGCGCGAACAACGCAGCGATCACAAACCCCAGCGATTTTGACCACACCGTGCACAGCAAGCGAACCCAACTCAGCGGCGGCGCAGAAATCGCTTGCGCGTCGTGCCATCCGCTGCACAACGGCTTGGTACGCAAACGGCCCAATCACGCTGCATGCTTTGGTAGTTGCCATGCGGCTGCGCCGACGCGCAACGATGCCGTCAAGCGTTTTGCAGCTGAACCCACACTCTGCGGTGCTTGTCATCGAGCACCACAGCCTAATGTCGCAACCAATTTTCGAACGCCATTGCAACCAGAGGTAGTCGACCGCGATTTTGGCTTGGCGCTCTCCCATCAAGCGCACAGCAGCACCGCATGCCAAGCGTGTCATCGCACTGGTGCAACCAAAGCCAGCAACGTACGTGCGCAACCACATGCGCGGTGTATCCAATGCCACAGCGCCATCACCGTCGATACCACCTTTGCAATTACCGCATGCGGCCGCTGTCATACCAACGCCTTTGGGCCCGGTTCGACGCCTGCCATTGCATCCGGGTTACTTGCGGTCACCAAAGCGTTTAGCCACCAACCATCGGCCCATCGCCAAGCGCCGTGCGCGACCTGTCATCGTGCGGTCACCACCAGTAGCTCGGATGTGTTGGAACCGCCAACGATGGTGAGCTGTGGCACCAGCAACTGTCATGACGGCAAAACCACATTTGCCACAACGCAAACGTGCACGCGTTGCCATCAAGAAGCGCCAGCCGGCACCTTTACGATCGCACGCCCGACCAAACGTTTTAGCCACGCGGCCCACAACACCCCTGCACGCTTGACCAGCAGCAACCCGACACCGTGTACAAGCTGTCATCGCAATGGCAACAACGAGCCCACACCGCCGACGCACGATGCATGCAGTCCATGCCATGCATCTGATTTTGCATCACCGCAACCAACTATCTGCGGTGCTTGTCATCAGTCTACTGAGCCTTGGCGTGGGTTAACGGCTGACCAACGGCCACTGCCCACCTCAGAATTTGGCGCACAACTTGATCATCGCAGCCATAAAGCCCCTTGCACGTCGTGCCATACCCTGACCACCACCACTACCGAGCTTCGTCCGGCGCGCGGACACAGCAGCTGTAGTTCATGTCATCGCGACCAAGCCGCACCTGCCTTGACTCAATGCACCGAGTGTCACCAACCTAACCTGACGATCGAGCGCAACCAGCAACGGTTGGCTGCGGCTTGGTCAACGCGCCGGCAATTTGATCACGGCGCACACGGCCGCGCCGTTGCAACGAGCCAATGCAACGATTGCCACACCACCGCGCCGTTGGCTGGCGAGATTGCAGCCTACCCAACGCCACCCAAGGCCGCATGTGCACGTTGCCATAACGGCCAGCGGGCATTTTCTGTGACCTCGACCGAATGTCGACGCTGCCATGTCGCGGGGCCGGGGCTATGAGCGACACCGAATCCACGCCGACCGTGGCGGCCATCCCGACGGTGCCGCCAGCGTCGATCGCAGCGGCACCAACGTGGGCCACCCATTATGTCATCGCATGTTGCGCGATTATCGGCGGTGTATTGGCCTATTGCGGCAGCGACTTCGCCGATTGGCCCAAACTCACAACCGCGCCGCTAACCGGTGCGATAAGCGTGGCGAGCAAATCCAATGATGGCGGCATTACCTACTGGGGCTCACTGCTTTGGGGCTTGGGTGGTGCAGCGATTGGTGGTGCTGGCGGACTTGCCGGCGCTCGCTGGGTAGTTGACCGGCGTAGCGCCCTGCAGCTGTTGGGGGCATGGGCTTGCACTGCGCTGGTCCTCGCATCGTTGTATATCGTTTGGTCCTTGTGGCCGCTGTAATGCGCAGGCAATGTTGGGTATAGAGCCGCCATGCCTTTGTGTGATGGATTAAAAGTAGTTCGATCAGCGATCCACGGATACGGCGTGGTTGCGACCCGCCCATTTGTGAAAGGCGACATGTTGTTGCAAGGCGAAGGGGTCTTGTATCGCGACGAGGACGAGTTTGACGACACCTACTGTTTGGTGTTTGAAGGCGATATTCTGCAACCGCCTGTGCATGAGCTGGTTTATTACGACTTGACTTGCCAAACCCGCTGGATCAATCACTCCTGTGATCCCAACACCGAAGTCGATACCCGTTGGGATACCACCCTGGCTCATCCGGTGGCGTGGTGGGTTGCCACCCGCGACATCAAGGTCGGCGAAGAACTAACCTATGATTACGCGTTCACCGCCGAAGTTGCCGAACCATGCGGCTGTGGCGCGGCCTCGTGTCGTGGGCTCATTGTGGATGTGGAAGAAATTCCCAACCTCAGCCCCGAACAACGTGCGTTGTGCAAAAGTTAAGCGCAGCGCTGTACCGACCGCAGTTCAACAATGCTTACATGTTTGCGACCTGAAGTTTTGCGTCGATAGGCCAAGCAAAAGCCCGATAAAAATATGCGATCGCACTTTGCAAAACCTGTACGCTAGCTCGCACGCTGGAGTGTGCACGAACACTGCCGAAGGCAGTTATTTCTCAACTATTTCCATTACTTAAAAAGCTCGCATCATTTCAACCGTTGGCTGCGTGGCGCATTTTTGTCACATGAATTTTGCTTGCACTTGCAACGCGCCTATACGACGGTGCAAGCAATGGCCGATTCCAAGCTAGCTCAGACGGTAGCGCGCACGACGCAACAGTCGCGGCGTGCTCGGCTGGCCGAAGGCACCGACGCTCGTGTGATGACCGGTATCACGCCGCCCATCATCAACACCGCGCCTGCTGATCATGTGAGCATCATTACGTTGGTCACTCAAGCTTCGCAGCAGCGGGTTGGGGTCGATGTGACGCGGGTTGGAGCGTTGCCCTCGGTGCCAAGGACCATCACCGCAATCGATTTCCTCGACGACGCCAAGGTCGACGCCCGAATGCTCGATCTCGCCCAACGGCGTTTCGGCCTCCAGCGGTTTAGGCCTGGCCAAGCGCTTGCCATCCGCAACGTGCTGGCCGGCATTGATACCTTGGCCATCATGCCAACCGGTGCGGGTAAATCGCTGTGCTACCAACTGCCAGCGTTGGCCTTGCCTGGCCTTACGCTGGTGGTTTCGCCGCTGATTGCGCTAATGAAAGATCAAGCGGACAAACTTGATCACTTAGGCATTGAAGTGCTGCGGATCGACTCAACGCTCACGCCGCGTGAAGTGGCGGTAGCGATGGCGCGCTTGTCCGAAGACCGGCCGTGTATTGCCTACGTAACCCCCGAGCGGCTCGGCGACAGCAAGTTTCGCGACTTGCTCAAAGCCGTGCATGTTGCGCTATTCGTCGTCGACGAAGCGCACTGTATTTCGCAATGGGGTCACGATTTCCGGCCAGCTTATTTGGGGTTAGGCGAAGCGGTAGTCGCACTCGGCCGCCCGCCGGTGCTTGCCCTCACCGCTACCGCGCCGCCCAAAGTTAAAGATGACATCCTGGCGCAACTCGGCATCACCGAAGCATCGGTCATCGACTTAGGCCTCGATCGTCCGAACTTGCGATATCAAGTTCACAAAGCGTCGAGCGAAGCTAAAAAGCAAGCGATGCTGTTGCGCCTGTTGGCACGCTTTGCCAACCAGCCCGGCTGCGGCATCATCTACGCGGCCACCGTCAAAACGGTTGATTCGCTCGCTGATTTTTTACAACTGCAAGGAATTCAAGTCGGGCGGTATCACGGGCGCATGCGCGCCAAAGATCGCGACCGGGTGCAAACCGCGTTCATGGAGAACAGCCAACCGCGCGTCATGGTCGCCACCAACGCGTTTGGCTTAGGCGTCGACAAACCCGACCTGCGGTTCGTCATTCACTACAATTTTCCGGGCTCACTGGAAAGTTACTATCAAGAAGCCGGCCGCGCTGGCCGCGACGGCAATTCCGCCGATTGCATCTTGCTGTATCAACCGGCCGACAAACGCATTCAAAGTTTTTTCCTTGGTGGTCGCTACCCAACGCCGGAACAAACCCGCGCCGTCGCGGAAGCGTTGATCGGGCTAACTCGCGGCCGAGTCGCACCAACCACCCTAGCCGATAGCATCGGCGACGACCCCGATGCGGTCGTCGATCCGACGCTGTTTATTGCAGTCAAAGACATCGCCGAACGAGCTGGTGCACCGGCCAAAAAAGCCCGGGTTATTTTAGCGTTTCTCAAAGAAGTTGGCTTTGCGGCCGAAGCCCCTGGGCCACGCTTTGCACCGGTGGTCGCGACCCCGCCGAGCCTCAACGATTTGGCCCGCGCAGCGGCGCGCTACGAACAAAAGCGCACTCAAGATCGCACCCGGTTGGCGGCCATGTTGCGCTACGCGCAATCCCACTTGTGCCGCAACCGCTTGTTGGTCACCTATTTTGGCTACACCGACGGCGCGGCCTGTGGCAGCTGCGACAATTGCATCAACGCTGCACGCGGCAAACGGACCATAGCAGTAAAGCCTGCCGCAGCTGAACTGGATACCGCCGCTGCCGAGATTACCGCTCGTCGTGGTGGCGGCGACACCGTGGTGCGCCGAGCCTTACTCGAAGAATCGCTACGACGTGGCGCCCGTGGCGGACGCGATCGCGCGCTGAAAATTGAACGGGCCAAGCCACCTACATTTGGCCCCATGGAAAAAGGCGCACTGGTGCGTCACCCATCGTGGGGCGACGGCGAAGTGACCAAAGTGGTGGGTGATTCGGTCACCATCTTTTTCCCGGTGCACGGCGAGAAACTGCTCAAAGCCAGCTTTCTGCAAAAACTGTAGCAGCGAGCCTTAAAAAGCCCGGGACGGCGGTGTACGGTCCCGATTGATGTACTCGATTCGCATTGTG
Source organism: Kofleriaceae bacterium (assembly GCA_043777635.1). Classification (GTDB taxonomy): domain Bacteria; phylum Myxococcota_A; class Polyangia; order Haliangiales; family Haliangiaceae; genus JABFXX01. The sequence goes on from JAYWHS010001192.1 coordinate 5,855, forward strand.
GCTGTCGTCGGACTTTGCGGCGCGCTCGGTTGCAAACCCAGCGAACAAAAAGCTCCGACTCCTCAACAACTTGGCAGCAGTAATGACACGCCGTCACGCTTGGTCGGGGTGTACCCAAAGCTGTTCACCTGCGATTCGCTGATCACCACAGCCGAACTTGCCAACCTGGTCGGTCCGGGTACCGTACGCGTGGTGGATAGCGCGCTGCGTCCGCCCAACGGTCTAGCGGCACCGTGTACCTACTTGCTCGATCACGGTGTCGACGGCGGCCAACCCAGTGCATGGACGTTTGATATCGATTGTCGCGATGGCGCCAAACAAACCGCTGACAAATTGTTTGCACAATACCGTTCGACCAGCGCCGACTTGATGCAGCAATACAATGCTGCCGCCGATGCCGGACAAATCGTTGCCAACGACGCTGGCGTAGCGCCTGCCGCACCACAAGGTGTGCTCGATGTCGCAGTCGGATCCCGCGCCATCGATCACCACGGGCAAGCGCTACTTTTTTGGGACAATGATGCGCCCTGCTACGTGCGCATCATTGGCGCTGACCCAAGTGGGCGGCTGGCACTCGGCAAACACCTTGCCGATCGGCTGACCCCGAAAACCGCTCCCATGACACCACGTTTACCGGAGACCCCATGAACCTCGTCCGAATTGTCGTCGCTGGCATCTTGATGGCAGCTTTGCCGAGCACGCTGCGCACCAGCGCTGCGCGCGCCGACGCTGCGGCAACTACCAGCATCCAACGCTTCAAACTCAGCAACGGGCTTGAGGTCATCATCGCGCCGGATCCAACCGTGTCGTCGGTGGTGGTCCACGTTTGGTATCACGTTGGGTCGAAAGATGAAGTGCCAGGCAAGACTGGCTTCGCCCACCTGTTTGAACACTTAATGTTCAAGGGTTCACGCGATGTAGCCGATGGCAAATTCGATGTGTTGCTCGAATCCGTCGGCGGTTGGAACAACGGTACGACCAACAACGATCGCACCAATTACTTTGAGCAACTACCTGCAAATCAAGTGGAGCTCGCGCTGTATCTTGAAGCCAACCGGATGGCTGGCTTGTGGGATGCCATGAACCAAACCGTGCTCGATAATCAGCGCGACGTCGTCAAAAATGAGCGTCGGCAAAGCTACGAAAACCGACCGTATGGCCAAGCCGGCTTGGATATCCAGTTGGCGCTTTGGCCGGCCGGGCATGGCAATCACAATCTTACCATCGGCACCATGGCCGACCTAACCGCGGCATCGCTCGCCGACGTCGAAGCATTTTGGCGCACCTACTACCGGCCATCGAACGCAACGCTGGTGTTGGTCGGCAACATCGACCCGGCCGCAGCGCAAAAACTAGTAACCAAATACTTTGGCTGGATGCCGACTCAAGCCAAACCACAAACTCGCAGCCTCGATAGCGCCGTGACACCACTCGCTGCGGCGGTGACACTAACCGCAACCGATAACGTAACCGAACCCAAGCTGTCGTACAGCTTTCGCACCGACGCACCGTATAGTGCTGCCGCATCGGATCTTGAAGTACTTGCGCAAATCCTCGGCGGCAGCAAAACCAGCCGCTTGTATAAGCGCTTAGTGATGAAAGAGCGGCTAGCGTCGGATATCGGTGCCGGCTACGGCAGCCAAGTGCTTGGCGGCGAGTTCGAAATTTCGGCGATTGTCAAAAGCGGCGTGACCATTGATGCCACCCGACGGGCCTTGCTCGAAGAGCTCAACAAAGTGCGCACCAGCCCAGTGACCGCCGACGAACTGACCCGCGCAGTGACCACGCTCACCGCCAATTTGTGGCAAGCCCAAGAAAATTTGTCGTCACGGGCCGACAACATTGCGGAATGGACCGCACGCACCAATAACCCCGACTTCGCAGCCAAACAAATTGCATTATGGCAAGCAGTCACCCCAGCGAGCATGCAGGCCAGTGCCGCCAAATGGCTCGCCGACAACGCCGCCGTAGGCATGACGATTACGCCGCGCAAGGAGAACAGCAAGTGATTGCAACCCGCTCGATCCCATTCACAATCGCGTTGCTAGCCGCTGGCCTTGGTGCACTCACCGCGTGTTTGCCAACCAAGCAACAGCCGCTTACCACGGCAACTAACCCTGCAACCGGCTCGGCCACCACTGCCCCCGCAACCACTGACGTCAAACCTGCATGGCAAACCGCTGGCATCGATTGGACCGCAGCTCCGCGCAGCAATGAAGGCATGGCCTTTACGCCACCGTCGGCGCAAAGCTTCACGCTCAAAAACGGCGCGCGCGTCATCGTGATCGAAAACCACCGCCTGCCGTTGGTCAGCATCGAAAGTTTGCACCTCGGCGCGGGTAGCCGCGAAGACGGTAAAGCGACTGGCATCGCAGCGCTGACCGCTGACTTGCTCGACGAAGGTGCGGGCAGCCTGAGTGCCGACGCCTTGCCCGAAGCCTTGGAACGCTTGGGCGCCTCCCTCGATGTTAACACGGGCAGCGATTTCTCGTCGATTACCATGTCCGCGCTAACATTTGACCGCGCCGCTGAACTGCTTGGTGATGTGGTGCAGCGACCGATCTTTGCAGCCGCCGATTTTGAACGAGTCAAAGCCGATCGGCTCGAAGCGCTGGCGCTACGCAAAGATCGCCCACGGCAAATTGCAGCGTTGGTATTTGCACGCGTGGTGTTCGGTGAACACCCCTACGCCAATCCAACCGAAGGTGATCCGGCCACTGTCAAAGCATTGACGCTCGACGCCGTCAAACAATTTTGGACCCGCGCCTACAATCCACAACATGCGGTATTTATCGTCGCTGGTGATGTTTCAAGCGAACAGGTACGCAGCAAGCTCGAAACCATTTTCGCTGGCTGGACCAACAAAATTGCCAAGTCAGCAGCCGAACGCCGGGCCCCGGTCGCTGGACCAGGGCGGCCGATGATCGCTATTGTGCATCGCCCGGATGCACCGCAGAGCGTGGTGTTGATCGGCCGCCGCAGCATGGCCGCGGGCGACGACCGTTACTTCACCAGCGAAATTATTAACACCGCGCTCGGCGGCAGCTTTGCGTCGCGCCTCAATCAAAAACTGCGCGAAGAACTCGGCTACACCTATGGCATTAACTCGTCGTTTTGGCGCGGCCGCTGGGGCGGCACCTGGACGGTTGCGTCATCGATTCGTAGCGACGTAACCGTCGCTGGTATCGAACAAGCCTTGCGCATTATTAACGATGCACGTAGCACCGCAGCGAGCGACGCCGAATGGAAAAAGACCCAAGACCTGATCGTGCGTGGCCTGCCGCAAAATTTTGAAACCAACTCCGGCATCGTTGCAGCATTGCATCGCGTGGTGGTGGCCGCTGGCCCCATCGATTGGTATCAGACGTTTAGCAATCGCATCGCCACCGCAACGCCACGGCAAGCGCAGGCTTTGGCCAATGCCGCATGGAACGATCTATCGATTGTGATCGTCGGTGACGAAGCCGCGTTGGCACCGCACATGAGCAAACTCACGGCGCTCGGTTTGCCGATTGTGAAATTCAATGCCGACGGCGTACCGCTGTCACCGTTGCCTGGATTGACGACACCGAACTAACTTCCATGTTTTGCGTGAGCTGCACCTGGTAACCTTGTGAACATTAACCAAGCTGCGGCAACCATCGCGTTGCCGACCACCGGGTGGCGGGCCCACACCGCGTTGGCCGTCCCGCTGGCGACCCAACAAGTTGGCCTGCAACTCATGGGGGCGGTCGATGTCGCAATGCTGGGGCACTATAGCGCCGATGCGCTGGCTGGCGCGGGCGTCGCCAACGCATTGATTTTCACCATCACCTGCGTCGGCATGGGCGTGATGATGGGCATGGATTCGATTGCTCCCAAAGCCATTGGCGAAGGCGACCCGATGACAGCGCATCGCAGCTTGTTTGGCGCGACCCGGTTGGCGCTGTGGGTTGGGCTCGGCTGCATGATCGCTGTGATTGCCTCGCCGCAACTGCTCGCGCTGACCCACGTTGATGAAGGCGTAGCCCGTGAAGCCCGGGTGTTCGTGTACGCCCGAGCCATCGGCGTGGTGCCATTTTTGCTCAGCGTTGCGTTGCGTTGTTATCTCGCTGCATTTGGCCGCACTCGGGCGCTGCTGCTTGCCACCATCGCTGGCAATCTGGTGAACGCTTTACTCGATTATTTTTTAATTTATGGCGTCGATAGCCTCGGGCTGCCGCCGCTCGGCGTCTTGGGCGCGGCGATCGCAACGAGCTCGGTGCAGATCGTGACGCTGTTGGTGTACGTCGGTGCGGCCCGCAAACTATTGGCCACCGCCACCGCACGGGTCGTGGCCACCACTGCCGATGTGCGCGCGATTGCAGCTTTCGGCATTCCCATCGGCGGCCAGATGTTGGCTGAAGTCGGCGTGTTTGCGCTCGCTGGGGTGTTGGCTGCAAATATCAGTGGGGTCGCGGCAGGTGCGCACAACGTCGCAATCACCTTAGCCAGTTTTTCGTTTTCGTTGGCGATTGGCATCGGTGCAGCGACATCGACTCAAGTTGGCTACGCCTTTGGTGCAGGCAATCCGCTTGGCGTCCGCCGCGCCGGCAAGATTGGCCTGACCTTGGGCGGTGTGGTGATGGCAGTCTGCGCACTGGTGTTTGTGGTGGTGCCCGAGCCGTTAGTGGCGCTGTTCACCAACGACAGCGCGGTCCGCGCCGCAACCATTCCACTGCTGCGCATCGCTGCGATTTTTCAGCTCTCCGACGGCGCACAAGCCATTGTTGGTGGCGCGTTGCGGGGCCTGGGTGACACTCGCGCCACCCTGATTGCCAATCTGATAGGCCACTACGGCGTAGGACTTGGCGTTGCGCTAACGCTTGCTTTTGGCTTTGATCTCGGCGTAGCCGGACTGTGGTGGGGCCTATCGGCCGGGCTGACGGTCACCGCTATTGCGCTGTATATTCGGTTTGTGAACATGAGCAACCAGCTACCGGGGGCCAGCACCGGCACTGACTCGTAGCCCCAATTCCGCGCCGCAGCCTTGGTGCAGCAAAGCCCACGCCGCAGATCCCGCTGGCTGGTCGCAGCTGTGGTCATTAGCTGTTAGCCAACCAAGGCACGGAGCGCAACAAAGGTCATGTCGCGTGGCCTGCAACTTTGCTAAAGTCCACGCATGTTTAGCCGTACCCACCTGACCATTGCTGCGGTTTCGCTACTCTCGGTAGCAACCCTGTCAGCGCAACGTGCAAGCGCCGAAACCAGAGATACGGTGCTGCGTCATGGCCCTTGGTGCGGCACGCCTCAGGTGATGCCAACGACCACAGCGCAAGCCCCATTGACCCCGTACTCGGCGGCAGCGCGCGTAGTGTGGCTCAATCGCGCTGGTGGCACCTATACCGGTGGCCCTAACACCAATTCCGCCACCAACGCAGTGAGCTCAGGCATCTTTGGCAGTCGCACGTTCACCGTGCCACCGATGTCAACCCAGTTTGACTGGAACGCCTTGGTGGCCTGCGTCAAGGTTCACTACAAGCCGTTCAACGTTCGGTTTGTTGAATCCAAACCCGCCTCGGGCAAGTACGTGCAAGCCGTGGTCGGCGGAACTGGCGATGAAATCGGCGCAGGTGGTGGCTTGCTCGGCATTGCTGCAGCCGACAATTTTTGCGGCGTGACCGAAGCCGGCATCGCGTTTAGCTTTTCCGAAGCGCATGTCGGCATTAGCCGGCAAACCGATGAACTTTGTGCCACCATTGCTCACGAAATTGGCCATGTGCTGTCGTTGGAACATGAAGTGCTTGGACCCGACACGATGTCGTATGTCACGATCGCAGACTCAAATACCAAATCATTTGTCAGTGCCGAGTCAGCCTGCGGCACCGAACCAAGACAACCTAGCGACTGCACCTGCCCAACAACGTCGGCCAATAAAACCAACAGCGCCAAGCGTTTGCTCGCCGCACTGGGCGCGCGGCCAACCGAAACAGTTGCACCAACGATTACGCTGGATTCGCCCAAAGGCGGCGCGTCGGTCGGCCCATCGTTCACCGTAACTGCAACCGCCAAAGACAACATGGCAATGGAATCGGTCGCGCTGTTCGTCAATGGCCAAGAACGCGGCACCGATGACATGGCCGACACCGGCGATAAATATTCGATCAACGCTGTGAATCTGCCTGAAGGCGAACATGAAATCATCATGCAAGCGACCGACACCTCGGGCAACACCGCTCGCACCACCCCGATCAAAGTCACCGTCGCCAAACAAGTCACCGGTGGCAGCTGCCTTGGCAACACCGACTGCAAAGGCAACCTGTGCGCTGATGATGGCACCCAAAAATTCTGCACTGAAACTTGCACCATCGAAAACGACACCTGCCCTGGCGGCTTTGACTGCGTGGCCGTGGGCGCCGGCTTTGCTTGTTACTTCTCGGCCGACGACGAAGGCGGCACCTGTGGCTGTCAGTCCGGCAGCGGCGGTGGCAGTGCCGCGATGTTAGGTGCATTTTTCATTGGCGCAATTCTGATGCGCAAACGCCGCGCCGCATAGCTTGCATCAACCCAGCGCACTTTTTTCCTAACAAGGCAGTACGTATGAAAAAAATCTACTTCAACTATCGAGCCACCGCAGCCCTGTTTGTTTCGCTCGGACTGACGACCGCGGGCCTCGCTGGAACGGCACACGCCGAGACCGCAGCCACGGTCACCGGCCATGGCGAGTGGTGCGGCACACCGCAAGTGATGCCTACCGTTGCGCAGAGCCCGCACACACCGTATTCGGCGGCGGCACGCGTGGTGTGGCTCAACCGACAAGGCGGCACGTTCACCGTCGGTCCCAACACGAATTCTGCAACCAACGTGGTGACATCACGTTTCTTCTCGGTGAGCCCATTTGTCATTCCACCGCTGTCGAACAGCTTCAATTGGACCATCGTCGCAGCTTGCGTCAAAGAACAATTCAAGCCGTACAATGTTCGGTTTGTTGAAACCAAACCAACGTCGGGCAAATATGTGCAAGCCGTGGTCGGCGGCACCGGTGCAGAGATTGGCCGCGGCAATACGCTGCTAGGCATTGCCGCAGCTGACAATTTCTGCGGCGTGACTGAAGCCGGCATCGCGTTTAATTTTTCTGGAAACCACAGCGCGCAGAACAACACCGAGCTGTGCGTCACCATCGCTCACGAAATCGGCCACGTATTGTCGTTGGAGCACAAGAGTCTGTCGACCGACGTCATGTCGTATACGCCTGCGGCACCGTCAAATCCCAAGGCATTTAGGAACCAAGAGGCCCAATGTGGCACCGGCGTCGGTGGCAACCCGACCATTTCATGTTCGTGCCCCGTGAGTTCGGGCGGCAACAACACCAACAGCGGCAAGCGTTTGCTGGCAGCGCTTGGTGCCCGCCCAACCGAAACCATCACACCAACCATCGTGCTCGATTCGCCCAAGGCTAACGCGACCGTTGGCCCATCGTTCACCGCCACCGCTATCGCCACTGACAATGTCGCGGTTGAAGCGGTCGGCTTATTCGTCAACGGGTTCGAGCGTGACACCGATGACATGGCCGACACCGGCAACAAATTTGAATTCCCCATCAACGGCTTGTCGGAAGGTGAGTACGAAATTATTGCCCAGGTCACCGACACCTCGGGCAACACGGTGCGCACCGCGCCGATCAAAATTACCGTCGCTAAGCAAGCTACCGGCGGCACCTGCGCCGGCAACAATGATTGCAAAGGCAGCATTTGCGCCGACGATGGCACCCAAAAATTCTGCACCGAATCATGCACCGTGGAAAATGACACCTGCCCTGACGGCTTCGGCTGTGTTGCCGTGGGCTCAGGCTTGGCTTGTTACTTCTCGGCCGATGGCGACGGTGGCGTGTGTGGCTGTCAATCCGGCAGCGGTGGCGGCAGCGCTGCGATGTTAGGCGCTTTTCTCGTCGGTGCTGTGCTCTTGCGCAAACGCCGCACCGCAGCATAATCATCCTCCGTTTAGCAAACTCGCGGGCCGGTTCCTGGCAGCCAGTGTTCGGATTAACGACCTTGCGTCAACGGAAAAGCACGTTGGAGGACGGACAACGACGCAGCGCTCAAGGGCCTGGCCCGTGACGCCGTGTGCGCACGGAGCGCTTGAACGATTGCGCTGCGGCTGGCCGCGCGGCCCGCATAGGTCGGTGCTCGCGCGTTGCCTGATGCGCCGCCTTCGCGTCGCGAGCAATTGGTGGCGAGATCGGTATTGCGCACGATTCTCATCACGCGAAGCAAGGCGCGCAGAAGGTGCACGGATGGGTGAACGGCCGGGTGAACGGCCGGCTCACAGCGGCTCCGGAGGGAGCGAGGTGGCGCTTGAACGATTGCGCTGCGGCTGGCCGCGCGACCGCATAGGTCGGTGCTCGCGCGTTGCCTGATGCGCCGCCTTCGCGTCGCGGGCATTTGATGGCGAGATCGGCATTGCGCACGATTCTCATTTGGTTGAAGCGGCAACTGGTAGAGGCCGAACTTGAATTGGCGATAGTCGCTGAGGTGCGTGCGCTGCTCGGTATTGCGGCATCGACGCAGGAGCCGGCAGTACGAAGGCACGTCCGGTTTTCGGACTTCGACTGTACGTTTGATGTAAGAAATATTTTTCGATTTGGGTTGACGTGTTTTTCAGATGAAGAATTGCAACACCTACAAAGAGCGAGTGAAACGCGCGTGTAAGGCAACGATGTGGGCGATGCGGGCCGATGGGCTGTGTTGGCGGATTTTTTCTCATCGCAGTAATGGGTCGCAGCCCAAGAACCAGACACCCGCAGAACCGTCCGGTGCGGAACCGGCAACCGCCGGAACACCGAGGTCCGCCGTCCGTGGCGGGCAACGTGCTGATGCATTCATGGACATTATTCAGCATTGTGTACGCAGAGACCGACAACAGCGCACGCCAATCGAAATCATCATCACAGTGCCGCACACCGGCCTGCGCGCACGGTTCTGCGGAACCGTCGGATCTAGCCAGGATGACCGACGGCGAAGCCATCGCGACGGCACGGCGCTTATGTTGCGACGCTACCGTCGTAGTTGCCCACGTCGGCGCGCATGGCCAGCCGCTTTCGGTCGGTCGCAAAACCCGAACGATTGCAGCCGCAATCAAGCGAGCATTGCATCTACGCGATCGAACGTGCCGATTTCCAGGTTGCACGCACAGCCGCTACGTCGACGGACATCACATTGAGCATTGGGCCAACGGTGGCAAAACTGCACTGTCGAATCTCATGCTGTTGTGTAGTGCTCACCATACATTGCTGGACGAAGGCGGTTACCGCGTCGAATCGAACGGTGCCCATGGCTGGAACTTTTTCGACCATCGCAATCGCCTCATCAAAGTCCAACCAGCTCGCCTAACATCAAGCAACGTCAGCACACGACGTGGCATTGCGGCGTTGCAGGATGCTCACGCGGCGCTCGCCATCAAGGCCAACACCAACGCATCAACCTGAACCGACGCACCGATCGACTAGGCAAGATGCATCGTCGATTTGGTGTGATGCAAGGCGGAGTGATGCGTCGGTACTCCTTCGGAATAGTGATCCGTAATGATCCGGCAGCAGGCGGCCGCTGGCGGTATCGAACCGCAAAACTCCCTTGTTCACCTGCGCCAGCAAATGTGCTACCCCGCAAGTCTATGCACTCCCACTCCTCTCCGGTTTGCCGCGTCACAAACTTGGCCCGCGTCAGCTGTCTAGCCAGCCTGATCAGCCTTGCCGCCATAGCCACCTCATCTTGTTCCGACGACGACGCGCCGATCACCGGCCCGATCGCAGCAACTGTCATGCACTACGATTACAAATTCGACCTCACCACCCGCGCCGCCGCGGTGATCGTCAGCGCCAACGTCACCACGGCCGGCGATTGTTTCAGCCTGCCGTTCCGCAGCCAAAATGTGCAAAACGCCACCTGGAACGGCCTGCCGGTTGAAGGCACCGTCGCCAACGGCGCACTGGCGCTGTGTGGTCCAGGCGTCGCTGCCGGCACCACGCTCGAACTCGGCGCCACCATGGACGTCGCCGCCGCAACGCTGGGCCCAAGCCAAGTCGGGTTCTCGACCAAGAACGATCGCGAAGGCCATCCGTTCACGTATCTGGTGAGTTGGGTCGGTGGCTGCGATCAATTTGGACCATGCGATAGCCGCCCTGATCAATTCGCAACCTACAAATTTACCGTCACCCACGCCGCCGGCGTCACGGTGCGTTGTCCCGGCACCATCACCGAAACTTCGCCGACCGAAACCGTGTGCGATTTTGCATTCCCCGGTGGCCCAACGTACAGCACGTTTGGCGTCGTTGCGACCAACGGCTGGACGGTGACCGAGCGTGGCATGTGGGGCCCACTCAAAGTTACGCTCTACGATCGCCCGGCCACCAAGATCGCAAGCAAGATCGACAATGCGTATCAAACTGGTTTTGTGAACTGGATGATTTCGCAATTTGGTCCGTTTCCCTATGGCACCGAATTACGCATCTTGACTGGGCCAACCTATTGGGGCGGCTTTGAACACCCAGGCAACATCGTGCTCGCCGATAATCTCGCGACGCAATTTATGCCGTCGTACGCCGACCAAACCCAACACACGCTCGATCACGAAATCGTCCACCAATGGGCCGGTGATCAAACCACGCTCAAAGACACCTACGACTTTGTGTGGAAAGAAGCGATGGCCGAGTATCTGACGTACGTCTACGAAGATATGCAGCTGCCCGCGGTGGCCAAGGTGACGGCGGCAGCATGGAAAGGCTTTTCCGGCCCAGCTCGCTATTTTCCGGTACCGGGCGACAAGCCTAAGCTGTTCGATTACTACGGTGACGTTTACGGCCCAGGCCCGATGGTGTTGTTCCGCCAAATCGAAGTGCTCAGCTCGCGGCAAAAAGTTATTGCAGCGATCGCAACATTGTTAGGCAAACCGCGGGCGCTGTCGGTCGACGAAGTGATCGCAGCGTTAACGCTGAGCACCGGTTTGGATCTCACCGAGTACACCAATGCATGGATCAAAGGCAGCGGTCGCCCAACCTGGCCAACCTTCACCACGGTGTTCACCCCAGCGGTCACGTTAGGTGAGATGGGCACGCTCGCGGTCAATCAAACCAACACCGCCACCGCAGGCAACCGGCGTTGCGCCTTTCATGTCGAACTGCGCGGCGCTAATCCCGGCGACGTAGTCAGCGTGTTGGTTGATACATTTCGCAATGGCACTGCGCAAAACCTGTTGGTAGCGACGCCAGCGTTTGCCGTCACCTCGACGGTGTTAGACCCAGGCAGTGAGTGCTTGGTCTACAACAATGGCATCGTGCATCTGCCGCTGCGCCGCGCGCCGTGGGTTGCCGCCGAGTAGTGTGCGCTTGCGCTCACCCGTACACTACGAAAACGCCCGAGACCAAAGCCGCCAAAATACCGTGCCACAGCGCGTTATTCGGCGGCGTTCTGCGTTATGAGAGGGCCACATTTAGAGAGGCTACGTTTTATGAAATCGATTCGGTTATTCACAGTTGCATGTCTTAGCGCCCTGGCACTTTCCGCCACCGGTTGTCCAAAAGGTTTGGGCATTCCAGGTTCGGGCTCATCCAAAGTAGATCCAAACAGCTGCGGCAACTACGCCGTAAGCGATGCTGGCCGCAAGCTGCAAGCATTCTTAACTGCGACGGCGCAACTCGAAACCACGGTCAATGCGACCGCGGCCGTCGTGCGCACCAGCTGCACCATGATGGGTGACAAGCTGCAAATGAACGCAGCCGAACTCAAAGGTGAAACCAACGACGTTTGCGCTCGCGTATTCACCCGCGTTCGCGACAACATGAAAGTTGCGCTCAAAGCCAACGCTGAACTCAAAGTTGTTTACAAGCCAGCGGTTTGCAAAGTCGACATTCAAGCATCAGCTCGCGCTGCCGCTGAGTGCGAAGGCAAAGCCGAAGCTGACATGAGCGTGACCTGCGAAGGCACCTGCAGCGGTACCTGCAACGGCACCTGCGCTGGCACCTGCTCGGGTGGCAATGCTGGTGGCAAATGCAATGGCACCTGCGCTGGCCAATGCAACGGTAGCTGCAGCGGTGGTTGCGACGGTAGCGCCAAGGTTGACGCGTCGGCGCAATGCCGCGCTAGCGCCGAAGTCAAAGCTTCGGCCACGGTTGAATGCACCCCAGCTGAATTCTCCGTCGACGCCGACGCAAGTGTTGTCGTTGACACCGCCAAAGCTGAGATGACCCTCGGCGCATTGCGCGCTGGGTTGCCAGAGTTGTTCTCGGTTGAAGCGCGCCTCAAACCACTTAAAGCTTCGATCGAAAGCTGGTCCTCGGCCGCTGGCGAACTCGGTCGCGCATCGGGCGATATCGCGCGTTCGTTCAAAGACCAAGCACTCTGCATCTCGGGCCAAATCGCAGCAGCAGTTGGCATGGTCACCAACATCAAGGCATCTGTGAATGTCTCGGTGTCGGTCACTGCGTCGGCGCATGGCAGCATTGGCAAGTAAGTAACTGCGTTCAGGCTGGTTGCTGCACGCAGACTGCCGCACAGCATGAGCAACTCGACGCCGCGATCCATCAGGATTCGCGGCGTTTGGCGTTTCGGGGTGTATAGCCCTGAAATTTGCCCAACCCGGCCGGTCCTGGACCTACGCACAAGCTGGTCAGCCCAGCGCTGATTCCAACTTCTTTACGATTCCTTTTTACGGTTCCTTTCGATCGCGGTAGCGCTCGGGGCCTCTTTGGTGTAGCTACGCCCCACCGCTATGAAGACCTTGACCGAATTCTCCACCCTCACGCTGCGCCGCGCCGCAGCAGCCAAAGCCGCCAACGCCACGCTCGAAGGTGATGCCCTCACCGAAGCACTGGTAGCGGCCCTCAGCGTCCCTGCCGAACGCGTCCCTCGCTTGCTCGAAGCGTTGGAAATCGTCGGTGATCGAATTGAGCGCGTGCGCCTGATTCGAGTATTCCAAGGCGAAACCGCACCAGCCGGTGCCGACTCGCGTGGCGAATTTCACTACGTCGCAGACATGGTTGGCTCGAACAAGCCAGCTCGCACCAACGATGACCGCGGTGGCAAAGGCCGTGGCGGCGAACGTGGCAAAGGTGGTCCAGGCGGCGGTGGCGGCGGTGATCGCGGCGGCCCAGGTGGCGGACGCGACAAACCTAAAGGCCTCGGCAGTTTGATGGCCAAAAAAGACGGCGCTAAGCCGGAAAATACCGACGACGACCGGCCAGCACGCGGCGAAATGCCACGAGCCGGTATGGGCTGGCAATTGACCTCGGCCCCACGCGATTTCAAAGGTGACGGCAAAGGCGGCCCGCGTAAATTCGGTGGACCACGTCGTGACGATCGTGGTCCAGGCGGCCCGGGTGGCGATCGGCCACGCGGCCCTCGCCCACCACGCCTTGGCCCAGACGGCCAACCGTTGCCGCCACGCGGCCCACGGACTGAATTTGCTGGCCCACGCGGCCCGCGCCCAGAATTTGCGGCTGGCGGCGGTGATCGCGCTCCACGTCCACCACGCGAGCCTCGTGAACGTAAGCCAATGGGTCCAGATGCCAACGGCAACGGCCCAGATGGCAAACCATGGGATACCGCCCGGTTGGCGCAACGCCAAGCTGAGCGTGAAGCGCAACGTGCGCAACGTGGCGCTGGCGCAGCCCCTGCCGCCGCTAGCGAAGCAGCCGCAACCGCCCCGGTTGCTGTTGCAGCCGCACCTGCGGCTGCAGCTGACAACGCCTAACTAACGCAAGCTGGCGCTGCGCTGGACTGCGCAGAACTCGCACCGATGTAGCCCCACCTAACCCGTGGGGCTTTTTGGTATCGACCCACACCGAAAAACTCGCAGGTCATCAGGCTTGTTGCTTCCATCCGATGTTGCAAATTAGTCGTGCCGCAATGCGCAAAGAGCGAAACTACTAGCGAGTCGTGGTGTCTATCGCGCATAGTCCCATCATCCACGGAGGATTCATGCGCAACATCATTGGTACTCGTGTCTACCGTTCATTGGCTCAACTGCTCGTCACCGCCCTGCTGCTAGCCAGCACCGCGTCGCTGGCCCACGCTGATTTTTCGCGCAAGGTTACCGCCACCTTCAAGAATCAAATTGTCCTAAGCACCGCCGAGTTGCCAGCCGGTAAAACCGACAAAGAAACCATCGAAGGCATCAAAAAATCGCGACTAGCCCAACTGCCTGGCCACGATGCTGGGGAAGGCAAAGCCTGGTCGTTTCACTACACCGCGTTTCTCGGCAAAGGCGCTGCACCGACGCTGATGGTAAAATTCTACACCGCTGACAAAGCTGCCAGCTACGTTGCTGACTTGACCCTGTCCGGCGTCGACCCTAAAAGCACCGTGCTGTCCGGTGACCTCACCATCAGCGAAGACGAAGGCCTGACCCGTGGCAAGCCTTACATCATGAAAATCGTCCTCGCCAACGATACCGTGCTCGCGCAAACCGCCGTCACGATGCAGTAATCCTCGCAGCGGCGGTGCCAGGCGCTGCGGCACTTGCTGACTACGTGCTTGTGCGATTGGTGTCCGGTATGCGGACAGCCCGTACCTCGATGTCCGCTGCGCGGACGGGTGATACCGTGCGAACGGGGTGATACCGTGCGGACGGGTGATACCGTGCGGACCAAATAATACCGTGCGGACCCCGCGCGGACAGCTGCTACCCTCGCGGTCAAACAGCCCGCAGCTAGCTGTCCGCTGCGCGGACGGGTGATACTGTGCGGACCGGAGTGATCTTGGATGTTTAAGAACCACACTATACCAGGCACGGTGATTGCCTTGGTTGGATCTACGTTGGCGGCCTGCGCGCCAAAGCCAGCACAAACTGCTGTTGCTGGCGTGGCACTCCACGGCCGAGCGGAGCTGGTACAACAATGCCAAAACCGTGATGGCTGGAGCGATGCAGCACCGCCAGCACATGTGTTCGGCAACGTCTACATGGTGGGCACCTGCGGCATCGTGGCGTTGTTAGTCACCTCCGACGAAGGCCATGTGCTGATCGATGGAGCGACCGCCGAAGCCGCTGATTCCATCGCGGCCAATATCCGCACGCTGGGCTTCAAGCCGACGGATGTGAAAATTCTCCTGAGCAGTCATGAGCATGTCGATCACATCGGCGGCCTTGCCGCACTAAAAAAGATCACCGGCGCGCAATTGCTGGCCCGTGCCGAAGCACGCGTCAGTTTGGAAACCGGCACCTATGACAAAAACGATCCGCAAGTCGGAATATTGCCGACCTTTCCCGCCGTCAAAGTCGATCGGCTGGTCACCGACGGTGAAACTGTCGCGGTCGGCTCGTTGCGCCTCACCGCCATCGCCACTCCTGGCCACTCGCCCGGTGGCACCAGTTGGACCTGGCAATCCTGCGAAGGCTCAACCTGTCATCAAGTTGTCTATGCCGACAGCCTCAACGCTGTGTCGGCCGACGAATACCGATTCACCGACCATCCCGACTATGTCGCGACCTTGCGTGCATCAATGGCGAAGATTGGGCAACTGGAAAAATGTGACATCGTACTTAGTGGCCACCCGTCGCTAACCAATTTGTTCGAACGGTTAGCAGGCCAGCAACCGTTGGTTGATCCAGCGGGTTGTGCGAACTACGCCAAGGCTGCGCAGGACCGCCTCGCGAAGCGGTTAGCAAACGAAGCCGCGAAAGTCGGGCCATGACACTCTTCGAAATCGTACTTGTCGTCGACGCGCCGGTGCTTGCTGGCATCATCGCGGGACATTACAACAATCGCGACAGCGGGTTTAACTCCATTGCGGTGATGCTGCTCATCGGCGCGGGCTTGCTGGCACTTGGCCAGTTCGGCGGAGTTCCGATTGTCGGGTGGATTGGCTTTGGGATTTCGGTGTTCGTCTGGGCCCTCGTGCTGTTTAAGTTCCATCGGCCGCTGCTACGCGCGGTCAGCGGTGGGCGACTCGCAGCCGAACGGCGTTTTTCTGCGATCACGACCCTTGAACGCACGTATCATGTGAAACTTGATGCACCACTGCGGCGCTTCCTTGAAACTGACCAGTGGCGCGCGCGCGATGCGCGGATCATTGCGACCTTGCCAACGTACCGCGCAGATCCGCATACCAACCTGAAGATCCGGTTCGGGGAACTCGCCGTCGCCGCAGCGGCGGCCGACTGGAACGTCGATTGGCGGGTTTTCGAAGGCTGGCTGCCGCTTGCGTCCATCGTCGCTTCAACGGGCGACGTTGAACAACAGTTTCTTGTGATTCATGCTGTGGCGCCCCATCGCGTTGCCATGTGGGAACACGAAACCGGCGCATTGATGCCAGTTGTCGACTCACTCGATGAGTTGCTCGCTACGTTGATCTAGCGCAGCGGCTGTAACTGCTTGGTCGGTTACGGCGACGATCGCGCCGACTACGCCGTCAACTGCACGACCGCACGCACCGCAGCGTCGACGGTAATGCCATAGCGAGCCAGCAAGATTTCGCCCGGGGCCGAAGCGCCGAAGCGATCGACGCCGATGGCGATGCCGCGCTGGCCAATCCATTCACGCCAGCCTAACGTCACGCCGGCTTCGACGGACACGCGGGCGGTGATGGCGCTTGGCAAGACTTGTTCGAGGTACGCGGCCGGTTGGCTCGCGAACAATTCCCAACACGGCATCGACACCACGCGAGTTGCGATGCCTTGGGCATGCAGCGCAGTTTGCGCTTCCATGGCCAGCGCGACTTCAGAGCCGGTAGCAATAATGATCGCTCGCGCAGTTTGGCCAGCTGGTGCATCGGCCAATACGTAGCCACCACGTTCGGCGCCGGGTGCACCAGCCACGGTCAACACCGGCAAGTCTTGCCGCGACAACACCAATGCGGTTGGCCCGTCTTTGCGGGTCATGGCGTAGCGCCAGCCAGCGACGGTTTCATTGCCATCGGCCGGCCGAAACACCGCCAAGTTCGGCATGGTGCGCAGCGCCATCAAATGCTCAACCGGTTGGTGAGTTGGGCCGTCTTCGCCGAGGCCGATCGAATCGTGAGTCCACACATAAATCGCCGGCTGTTTGTTGAGCGCAGCGATGCGCACCGGCGGCCGCATGTAGTCCGAGAATACAAAAAACGTCGCGACAAACGGCCGAATGCCGCCGTGATACAGCATGCCGTTGGCGATCGAGCCCATGGCATGTTCGCGAATGCCAAAGCGCAAGTTGCGCCCGACCCCAGCGGTGTCATAGTCGCCGCCTGGCACAATGGTTTTGGTCGAGCCACCAAGGTCAGCGTCGCCGCCGAATAATTCGGGCAACGCTTTAGCCAACACACCAAGAATTTTGCCCGATGCCGAACGGGTTGCGATCGCTGCGGTAAACGTCGGCAGGTCGGCATCCCAACCGGCTGGCAAATCACCGGCTAGGCAACGCTCGAAACCGGCGGCCAGGTCAGCGTGTTCGCGCCGATACGCTGCGAATTTTTGCTCCCAGGCAACGCGCGCTGCGGCCCCGCGCGTCAGCGCCGACATGTGCGCCGCAACGTCAGGCGGCACGAAAAAGAAGTGTGCAGGATCCCAACCCAACGCTGTTTTGGTTGCTGCAACTTCGGCGTCACCGAGGGGCGAACCGTGCGACGAACAATTGCCGGCTTTTTTGGGCGAGCCAAACCCGATGGTAGTTTTCACCACGATCAACGAAGGCCGCATGGTTTCAGCTTTGGCTGCAACAATAGCCGCATTCAAGCCAGCAACATCGTGATTGCCATCGACCACGGTTTGCACATGCCAACCACAAGCTGCATACCGCGCGCCGACATCTTCGCTCATGATCAATGACAACGGCCCGTCGAGGGTTACGTCGTTGGCATCGTACAAATAGATCAACTTGCCAAGCTGCAAATGGCCGGCGATGCTGGCCGCTTCACAGGCCACGCCTTCCATCACATCACCGTCGGAAACCAATGCGTAGGTGTAATGATCGACAATATTGTGCCCCGGGCGATTAAACAGCTGCGCCAAATAACGCTCCGCCAACGCCATGCCGACCGCGTTGGCTGCCCCTTGGCCCAACGGTCCGGTAGTGGCTTCAACGCCTGGCGTCTCATGCCATTCCGGGTGACCAGGCGTCTTGCTGCCCCACTGCCGAAACGCTTTGAGGTCACCGATGCTCAGCGCATAACCGGTCAAGTGCAACAACGAATACAACAACGCTGAACCGTGGCCGGCCGATAAAACGAAACGATCACGATTGCACCAGGTTGGTTGCGCTGGGTCATGGCTCAGATGTTGTTGCCACAACGCGTACGCCATCGGCGCACATCCCAGCGGCAAGCCCGGATGCCCGGAATTGGCTTTTTGAATCGCATCAATGGACAGGGTCCGAATGGTGTTAATCGACAAAGTCGCGAGGTCGGTTGCCATGCCCGGCAAACTAGCATCTCTACCCCAAAGTTCGTTACGGTTTTGCCGTTCTCGCGCCCAAGCGTTCAATTGGTTCGCTCCATGTCCGGCCCCTTCAGGTGAGGCCGCTAAAAAACCTACGCGTGATCGCCCTTGATTTTTCGTCCTTGCATCATCGTCGTTTCGTACCGCAGCCCTACGCACCCCCAACCGACTTTGGGATCTGCGTCGCCACTGACAACAAATGCCGATCACCAGCGGCCTAAGCCCCGATCAAACCAGCATTTACTTGCATCTGCTACCAACGGTTTCTACAGTCGGGCAGCATGGGAACGCAGATCG
>JAYWHS010001193.1:0-1975 GCA_043777635.1 Kofleriaceae bacterium
GTGAAAGGCGGTGTACCGGTGAGCATTTCAAACATGATGCAGCCCAACGAATAGATGTCGGCAGCAGTGCCGACCCCGGTGGCACGCGCTTGCTCCGGAGAAATGTAATTGGGTGTGCCCATCACAATCCCGTGTTCTGTCATCCGGCCCGTCGCGGCTAACGCCGAGTCGATAAATGCCAAACCAAAATCGACGATGACCGGACGTTCGCCGTCTTCGATCATAATGTTGTCTGGTTTCAGATCGCGGTGAACCAGCCGAACTTCATGCGCTGCGACCAGGGCGTCAGCGATCTGCGCTGCGATATGCAACGTTCGATCAAGCGGCAGCGGCCCATTGCGATCTACGAGATCACGCAACGAAAACCCGTTGAGCAAATCCATTACCAAATACGGACAGCCGTCGGTGAGCCCGACGTCGTGGACGCCGACCACCCCGGGGTGGCGCAGCTGGGCGCAAACCCGTGCCTCGCGTTCAAAGCGCGATCGATACTCAGGATTCGCTGCAAGCTCCGGTAGCATTACCTTGATCGCAACATCTTTGCCGAGCTGCTCATGATGGGCCCGATACACCGCGCCCATCGCACCTTCGCCGAGCAACGTCAACACGCGGTACGTACTGGCAACCAAACTACCGAGCGCGATCACGCATTAACCTCATAAAGCATGGTGGGCTGATCGCGACCAGGTAGTTGTTGCAGCCCGATTTCCACAATATCAAACGCATCGGACAACGCCGCTTTGGTCGCAGCCGTAATTAAAACCTGGCGCGGCCGTGCAACTGATTCGACGCGCGCCGCAACGTTCACCGATTCTCCGATTGCCGTGTATTCCATCCGCGTCTGCGATCCAATATTGCCAACCACCGCCGTGCCGGTATTGATTCCGATTGCCACATCAATCGAGATATCATAGCGATCCTGCCAGCGCTTGCGACCAAATTCGAGCCACTTTTGCATATCAAGAGCGGCCGCCACCGCGCGCTCCGCGTGGTCAACCGATGGCTCAGGCGCACCCCAAATTGCCATCATCGAATCACCGATGAACTTATCGATCATGCCGCCGTGGCGAAACACAATCTCGGACATGATCGTGAACAATTCATTCAAGATCGAAACCACCACTTCAGGCTCAAGCTTGCCGGTCAGTGGGGTGAAACCGACGACATCGGCAAACACCACGGAAATTTCGCGCCGCTTGCCACCCAAGCCCATGTCCTGTTCGCGCGCAACGACTTTTTCAACAATGGGTGCCGGCAAGTAGCGGCTCAGGTCATTTCGGATTTCATGTTCATGGCGAATTTTGAGTTCTGAATCGCCCAAATCTTGCGCCGACTTATTGAGCGCGTAACCCAGCGTCGCAAGTTCGTCACGGGTTTCGATGACCACCCGCTCGGAAAATTTGCGCGCTGCTAGCATACGCGTAAATGCTACTAACCGTCGAATCGGAGCCGTCACCGCCCGGGCAAAACCAAACGCCAACAACGCTGCGATCGCGAGCGCAACCGATACCACAATCACGATTCGGGTACGCAACAACGCTAATTCAGCATACACAATATCGCGAGGCTGTTGCACCACCAGCGCGAACGGCCAACCCAGCACCGGTACCAGAACGCCCACCATCACGGCATCGCCATCGCGATATTCCGGACCGATAACCTTGGTCGCTTTCAAAATCAATTCGCTACCGGCATTGCCGAGTAGTTCGAGTCGCTGCGGCGTAACCAACCCCAAGGCTTGCGGCGCCGAGCTTGCGGCAATCGTACGGACCTTGCGATCGAGCACCAACAGATTGCGCGGGTGGCCATCTAAGAACTCAATCGATAACCGTTCAAGTTGCGCTTGCAACGGAGCCAACGATACGAAGCTTACCAAATAGCCCGTGATCCGATCATCCTGGCTATGCAGTGCCATCGAAACAGCAATCCGCACCTCCGACGACATCGCCACCGCATCACCTACTTCGAAGTTGTC
>JAYWHS010001194.1:0-1973 GCA_043777635.1 Kofleriaceae bacterium
GGTGCCGCATAGAGCAACGTGGTGCCACCGGCAACCAGCATCAGTGCAGCTAAGCTTTTTTGCAGCATGTTCATATGTGTAGCGCCCCAAACCAAAGAGAAGACAACGTTAAAAAGGTAGATTACTGCCCGACACAAGTCAAACCAGCATCGTGTCCAAGTAGGACGCCACGGGTATTCGTCACGTTCATCGGAAAACCAAAAATCGCCGTGAACGACTTGCGTGCGCAAGGCAACAAACCTAGACAATTGCGTGGGTTAGCCCACCATGTTACATGCTTGTTCGTGGAATCGCCTTAAATGACTAAAATTATTACACTAATCGCGATAGCCTTAGTTTTTTGCAGCGTTTCGGCCGCAACCGGGTGCCGTGACAACCCGCCGGTAGTGTACCCGACCGTGGTTTCGCTTACCGAAGACGAGCCACCTTTGGGCACCGGCGACAAGATCATGGTGAGTGTCTACAGTGGGGCCACTGAAAAAAACAAAACTGAGTTTACCCTTGATTCATCCGGGGAGATCGACCTGCCGTACATCGGTGCAGTCATGGCAACGGGCAAATTGCCACCGCAACTCAAGCGTGAAATTCAAGCCAAGCTGGCCGACGGTTATTTATTAAACGCCATTGTTTCGGTAACGGTGCAGGAAATCAATTCACGCAAGATTTCGATTTCCGGTCAAGTGCAAAAAACCGGCACCATCAAGTTCACTCCAGGAATGACAATTGTCGAAGCCATTGCGCTATCCGGCGGACTCACGCCGATGGCGCGCGCCAACGCGATCAAGGTGACCCGCAAAGTTGAAACCAAAAATCATACCTACGTGATCCCGTACGAAATGATCAACGAAGGCAAACGACCGAACTTTCCCATGTTGCCAGGCGACCAAGTTTATATCGATACGCGGGTCTTCTAATCATCGTGCGCAGCCGCGACAAAATCTCCTTGGTCGCAGGCGGCGCAGCATTAGCATTGGCGGTGCTGCTCGTCGGTGGCGCACCACGATGGGCCATGACCGCCATTGCCGTGCCGCTAGCGGTCGCAGTTGCGGCAACGGTGACCTCACGGCGTAAGTTGGCGGCAGTGTCACCCTTGTTGGTGGTGTTATCGCTGGCGTTGGGCATCACAGTATTGCAGGTAGTGCCTTTGCCACGCAGCATCGTCGCAGCGCTCAATCCACATGGCGTTGAGTTACGCGAAACTGGCCTTGATTTGATCGGCCAAACGGCGGGCGCGTGGCAACCAATTACTCTCGACGTGGCTGGCACGTTGCACGGTGCCGCGATGATCATTTTGATGCTTGGCGTGGCGTTTATCGCATTGCGAATTACCGCTGCGGACAAAGGCCGATTTTGGATTTGCGGTACAATTGCGGTGTTCGCGGGCATCGTTGCGTTGCTGACCGGCGCGCATGTGGCGCTCGGTGCGGAAACCCTGTACGGCTGGTATCGACCCACCGAAGCCAGCCCGGCGTTGTTCGGCCCCTTGCTCAATCCTAATCACTTTGGAGGGTTCATGGCGATGGGTGCGCTGCTCAGCGCCGGCTTGTTTTTTCATGACGCCCAAGCATCACTGCGGCGAGTCGGCTGGGCGGCGCTAACGCTGCTGTGCGTCGCCACCACGATGTTGTCGCAATCACGCGGTGCAGCTTTGTCGCTTGGCCTTGGCGCTGTCGCCTTTGCCATCGCGATGTTGGGCCAACGCATGGGCGCGGGCCCCAAGCGGCGCAACCCTCCCGGTGAAATGTGGCGCACCAAAGTGCCCATGGCGGTGTTTGCAACGTGCGTCGTCGCCCTGGTCATTTACTCCAGCGCGGAGAAAGTATCGAGTCAAATAATTGATACGCAGGTAACCGAACTCGGTGATCGACACAGCAAATTTGCGGCCTGGCGATCGTCGATAACGCTAGTCGCAGAAACCCCATGGGTCGGCATCGGCCGTGGCGCGCTAGAACCCGTGTTCACCCGTGTGCACG
>JAYWHS010001195.1:0-6583 GCA_043777635.1 Kofleriaceae bacterium
TAGAATGAGTTGCGGTGAGCCGCCAAGTGCCGGCTGGCAACGTCGTTAGTGCAAAGGTACCGTCGGCTTTGCTCAGCACGCCATCACGACGCGCATCGGTCACCGGAAACGGCGCGCTAGCCGCAACGGCGGATACTTGCGCACCTGCTACGGCCTTACCTCGTTCGTCGACGACTCGACCTTGGACTGCGGCACCTTTGGCCAACGCTAGCGTGATGGTTACCGGGGACGCGGCTTCGCCAGATGTGGTAAGCATCGTTGCTGTCATCGCATAACCCGGTGCGCGGGCGAGTATCGGAGCAAAGTTTGCGCCGACATGACGCAGCGTTGCAACACCCTTGGCGTCGGTGACAGCCCGATACGTAAGCGTTGCCCGCAACTCAACTTCGGCACCGGCGATGGGCGCATAGCTGATTGCATCAATAACCGAAACCTCAACAGTGCCACCTGGTTTTAGCCGCAGCGTTATCGGCTCTGCATCGGCCACAACTTTCACACGCGTTGGCCCAGCATAGCCATCCGCATTGGTTGCTTCGACCCGATACTCGCGCGCGATTAAGCCGTCGAAGACAAACCCACCGCTGGCGTCGGTGGTGGCTAGCATGGTCGGATTGCTGTCGATTGCGACTAAGACGCCGGCCACAGGTTGATCAGCAGCGTCGATAACCTGGCCCTCCAACCGGATCGTACCGATTGGATCATCATCATGTGCGAACTCCGGCATGCGCTGTGCTGCCGCCGCTGAGGCCACGCTTGGCACTGCCGCCACCGTGCTACCACCTGTTGCCTCGGCCGAACCGACGCTGGCTGAACCACGCCGCGACGAGGCGCCTCCCCAGAGACCTACCAATCGCGTTGCCAGTACGATAAGCGCGGCCACCGCGATACATGCGACTAGCTTCTTGTTCATGGCAGCACAACGCAGCGGCCGACCGCGTGTGACAATTTTTCGGATAGAACCGGCACCGCACAACCCGGTAGCGTACGATAGACGCGAGGCAAAAATGATCTACCGTGTGAATATCAAAAATTCAGGCTTGGCAGCATTGATAACCGCTGTCGGTATTGCGTGCGGCTCACCCAAAGCCAAATCGACCGGCAATACTCAAACCGGCAGCGCAGGCAGCGCAGCTATCACAGTCGCCAGCCCAGGCAGCGCGGCTAACACAGTCGCCAGCCCAGGCAGCGCGGCGACCGACGCAGGCAGCGCGGCGAGTAACGCAGGTACCGTCACGATTTCAGTGTCATCTATTCATCTCGCCGACGATTGCGGCGGCGGAAAAACACCAGCGCCGGCAGTGCCAGCTGCGGTATCACCCACAGCACCAAGTTCCCCGGCAGTACGGGTACGGCCCGAGCGTGCTGCGCCAGGTGCGGTACCTCGCCAACATCAATGCGATCAATCAGCACTGCAATTGCAGCTTGTTGCCGCCCCATCGCCTAATGCCACCATCATCGCACTTCAAAAAGTCGAGCTGCTCAATCAAGCCGGCGACGTACTAGGTGAATTGACCCCGCGTTCACCGACCCAGTGGATGCCGTCCGGCCACTACGCAGCGTGGGATCAATCGATCGCTGGTGGCGCAACCGTCAAAGCAAGTTACGCATTATCTGCACCGATGTGGCCGGCCTACGGACTAACCCGTGCCAAAGCCGCGCAACAAACATTTCGCTTGCGAGTCACCGTTACCGCCAACGGCAACGCGCAGGTTGTGTCAGGTCAAGCAACCGTTATTTCGCCGCCGACGCCAACCCATATAGCTGTGCCGACGTAACACACCCACGGTAATCTTCACTCCGTCGGTGGTCCCAGGTGAATGCGCGCTTGCGCTGCGTCGAAACCGTTTTCGGCCGCAGGCTCACGACGCAGCAACGACACCACAATACCGACGACAAACGCGCCTGGCACCGTGATGATGCCAGGATTCTTGAGCGAAAAAATTGCCTCAGGATTGCCCAGCAAATCCTTCCACACCGTCGGTGATAACAAGATCAACACCGGCGTGCCAACGGTGCCGGTGACCATGCTGGCAACTGCACCCCAGGTGGTAAATCGCCGCCAGGTCATCGACAATAACAGCGCAGGAAAATTAGCCGACGCTGCGATCGAAAATGCTAAGCCAACCATGAACGCGACGTTTTGACCTTGAAACACTAAGCCCAGCGCGATGGCAATGACGGTCAGCGCCACCGTTGCGATGCGTGCAACTTTTAGTTGTTCACGATCATTGGGCTGGCCTTTGCGCACCACATGGCCCCACACATCGTGGGCGATTGCGGCCGCACCGGAGAGCGTGAGGCCGGCGACCACGGCCAAGATCGTTGCAAACGCCACCGCCGAGATGAAGCCAAGAAATCCCGTGCCACCGAGAACCTCCGCCAACAACGGCGCAGCCATGTTGCCACCTTTGGCCACCGCGCCAATCGCTTGCCGACCGACCAGCACCGAAGCGCCGAAGCCAAGAATGAACGTCACCAAATAGAAAAATCCAATCAACGATGTCGCGTAGGCCACCGATCGCCGCGCCGTGGCTGCATCTTTGACCGTGTAGAACCGCATGAGAATGTGCGGCAAACCAGCCGTGCCAAACATCAATGCGATGCCTAACGAAATTGCATCGAGCGGATTATCGACGAGCTTGCCCGGCTGCAACACGCCATCGCCGTATAACGCTTTGGCTTCGGCAAACAACGCCAACGGGTTCATGCCAAATTTGGCCAACACCATCACTGCGAGCAGCGTTGCGCCGATCAGCAGCAACGAGGCTTTGATGATTTGCACCCAGGTTGTTGCAATCATGCCGCCGAACAACACGTACAACAGCATCACTGTACCGACGATGATCACCGCGTAGCGGTACTGCAACCCGAACATCAAGTGGATGAGCTCACCTGCGCCTACCATTTGTGCGATCAAATAGAAGATCACCACCGTGAGCGTGCTGCACGCTGCAGCGATGCGCACCGGCCGACTGCGCAAGCGAAATGCGACGACGTCAGCGAACGTGTATTTGCCTAGATTGCGTAGCGGTTCAGCGATCAAAAACGTGATGACAGGCCAACCGACCAACCAGCCCACCGAATAGATCAACCCGTCGAAGCCTGACATCGATACCAGCCCAGCGATGCCCAGAAAACTCGCTGCGCTCATGTAATCGCCAGCCAACGCAAAGCCATTTTGCACTGCCGAGATATTGCCACCGGCTGCAAAAAAATCCGCCGAGGTCCGAGTCTTGCGCGCGGCCCAGTAGGTAATCACCAGCGTGATACTGACAAAGATCAAGAACGACGTGATCGCAATGGCATTGGGATGGCCAAGCGTCGACGAAGCTGCCGGTGCCGCCGATGCCGCGGCGATCACGCTTGGCCTCGTTTGCGCAGCTCGCGAATCGCAGGGTCGTAATATCGATTGGCCCAGCGCACATAAATTGCCGTGAGGATCGGCGCCAACAAGATAGTGCCCGCGCCGAGCACAATGCCGAGGCTGACCCGACCGTCGCCGATGAATTTGCCTGCCAGCGGTTTATCAAACGCCACCAGCAAGATGAACCCAAAGTACGCCAGCATCATCACTGCTGTAAGCGCCGCACCGATCCGCCACCGCATTGCCACAATGCGATTCACCCGCTCATCTTGGTTCATAGTGCACGAGTATGGCGAACCCCGCCGGCGAGCGCCAGTAAGCGCCACTCACAAAGGCGTAACCAGCGTTTGCCTGCACCGCGTGCGAACGCTATGACATTCCCATGAGCACAACAGAAACAGCAGTTTTGGCCGGCGGTTGCTTTTGGGGCATGCAGGATCTGATTCGCAAAATGCCTGGCGTAATCAGCACCCGGGTCGGCTACAGCGGCGGTGATGTTGCCAATGCGACGTATCGCAATCACGGCTCGCATGCAGAGGCTATCGAAGTGAACTTTGACCCAGCGCGCCTGAGTTTTCGCCAAGTACTCGAATTATTTTTTCAAATTCACGATCCAACTACCGCCAATCGCCAAGGCAACGATCGCGGTGCATCGTACCGCTCCGGCATCTACTACACGTCGGCCGAGCAATGCGCCGTTGCCGAGGACACCATCGCCGATGTGAATGCCTCGGGCTTGTGGCCAGGCAAGGTTGTCACCGAGCTCGCCCCAGCCGGTCCGTTTTGGCAAGCCGAGCCTGAGCATCAAGATTATCTCGAACACAACCCCAACGGTTACACCTGCCACTTCGCTCGGCCTAACTGGAAATTGCCGAAGCGCGGCTAAGCGCTAGCGGGTGCGACTCAGCGCAGGCATGCGCAGCCGACTATGTGTGGCACGCAAACGTCGGCGGCTCGTCGATTGGTGAAGATATCTCGGCGCTGCGCTGGTGAACCAACTACAGTGCCGCCGTGATCGAACCTGTAAAATTCACCGCTGGCACCGCCATCTCCACCACTATGCGTATTTGGCTCGCCAACTTGTTGCCGTTCTCGGCGATGACATTGTTGTTCAACCTGCCGGTTATTGTCTGGTGTTTCATTGCAACCGGCCATCAAGATCATGCGCAATGGGTCGCAGCAGTGAAGCTGTACCAGTGGGTTGCTATGGGATCTGTATTTATTGTTGGAGGATTGATCAGCGCTGCGGTCGCGCATGGCACCTTGTTGCAACTGCGTGGCACGCGTATTTCAACCATCGAGTCTTTGAAAGTTGCGCTTGCTAGCACGGTGCCGGTAATCTGCGTCGTCGTGCTTTCCAGCGTTGCAACTTTTGTCGCTGCGCTCGCCTTGCTAATGCCTGGCATCTTGGTTTGGCTCAACTATTTCGTTGCGATTCCCGTCGCAGTTACCGAAAAGCTCAGTGCACGCAACGCCATGCGCCGCAGCCGCGCGTTAGTGCTCGGCTATCGCAAGCACATCTTTGCAGCCGTGATTTTTTTGGTAGCACTTAACGTTGGATGCAGCTACCTACTCAACGAGTTCATCGGCCTTAACAATACTTTTGGCGAGACAACGACCGAGGCAATACAAAATGGCGACGTAGCTGCGATGAGTAAAATTAATACCTGGTTACCCATCACCACCACCATCGGAATGTTGCTTTGGACCATGCTGTCGGTGTTGCCAGCCGTTGTCTATGCCCAACTGCGTCAGGCCAAAGAGCCTGAACATGTGCTCGCTAACGCCCGCGTGGTGTAGCAAATCGTGGCTGCGAATTGGTTCCGCAATGAAGCGTGGAATCCTGCGATTGCGGCAGCATTTGACGTGCGGTTGCGTCGAGCGCGTGACAAAAGCCAATATCTCGCAATTCAAGCCTACTGTTTGCGCATTGCACACCCAACCGTGGCGCTCGAACTTACCGACCGCTGCTTTGAAATTACCCAGTCGCTGGCTCATTCGATGGATGCAACGCGAGCGTACGAGGTACGAGCCGTTGCGCACCTGGCGCTTGGAAATATCGAAGCTGCTTTTGCAAATTTCGATATCGTACTAGAGCGTGAACGACAAAATTCACACTTTCGTACCAACGTGTGCTTCGACTATCCGTACTTGATTGCCTTACTCGGCGTAACGGCCCGCTTCGACCAAGCACTCGCCATCATGAATAACGTCGATTCCGGCTTGTCATTTCCAGCAACCGATTTCAAACAAAACGCAGCGCGCGCAATAATTTTCTCATCCAAAAACCTGCATGCCGACGCAAAGTCACATGCATGCGCAGCGCTCACCGCTGCAGCACGAACTCATTCGGGCTTGCGTTACCACGCTGACATCGGGTTGGTTCGGGATGCAGATGCCGAAATGATGAAAGCATTGCAGAGAATCGCAGCGAGCGAATGAACGCCCGCGTGGTGTAGCGATAGTATTCGTGGGTCCATAACTTGATGTCGTTGTAGCGACGCAATGGCCGCCACCGTGGAGAGGTACGACAGGGTACGCGCGGCACGAATTATACGAAAGAAAAGCGCCGTCGTTGTGCGACCGCGGCTCTCAGGCTGCGTTCTCCCACTACAGAGGATACCGGGGAGGACGAAACTATGGACAAAAACATGATGATCTTTATCGCGGTGGG
The DNA here is from genome assembly GCA_043777635.1 of Kofleriaceae bacterium. Classification (GTDB taxonomy): domain Bacteria; phylum Myxococcota_A; class Polyangia; order Haliangiales; family Haliangiaceae; genus JABFXX01. Next base: position 6,039 of record JAYWHS010001195.1, read on the forward strand.
CTGTGCGGTGGCGGTAATTGGCACATTGTCGCTAACTGCAAAGTTACGACGCGAGAAAAAAATCCTCCGCACTGAACTCAACAAAGCTGTGCCACTCACGAACGAAAGCATCGACGGCAGTGTGGTTCGAATTACTGGCGTCGTACGAAAAGTCGCCACGCACGGCACCTTAGTATCGCCGATCTCGGATACGCGTTGCGTCGCTCATCGAACACGGGTACAGGCGATGCTCTATGGAGCATTCCCCAGAGGTGCACCGTTTGAGGTGTTGCGCTTGTGCCGCTTCAACCTCGAATGTCCAGACGGCACATCGCTCGCGATCGATGGAACGCATGCATTGTTTAGTCTTCCAGAGGCGATTCCACTCAAAGGCAATAGTCGAAAATTGGCGTTTTTGCGCTCGCTCGAACTCAACTACCACCGTGTCGACCAAGTGATTTTCGAGGAAATTGTCGTCGAAGTTGGCACGACGATCACTGTCGTCGGCACGCTCGCGCAAAACCTTGCGGGACCAGGTAGCGCACGCCGTGGATATCGCGACGGGC
>JAYWHS010001196.1:0-6578 GCA_043777635.1 Kofleriaceae bacterium
CTGATGGCTGAAGTAACCAGTGCACTGAGTTTACCGGCAGAAAAAAAAGCTGGTTTGCTCGGCGGCTTGTTCGGCCGCAAGCCGGCACGCTTCACTGCCCGTGAAGGATTTTTCGAACGCCGCGCACCTGAAACAATTGCCACCATCGACGTGGTCACCCTCGATGCGTTGTCAACGGCGTCCATCGAGATGGGTGTGGTTCACCCGCAGCGGGCATTTGAAGCCCACACGCGATTTTTGGAATTGTCGTGCAGCGTCGGCGATTCGATTCGTTACGCCCGTGCGCTGTGCGCCGAAGCGGTGTGGAAAGCGTCCGTTGATCCGGGTGCTGCAACCCGGGTTGAACATCTGCTTGCAACAGCCGAAGCTGCGGCCGCGATCGACGGTGGCGCGTTGGAACGTGCGCAAATTCAGCTCACCCGTGCCATCACAGCGTTTCACCTCGGCAATCTCACCGCCGCACAATCAGCTATCGCCGAAAGCTTGGTTGCCCTTGAAAGCGATTGCCGTGGTGCAGTGTGGGAGACCCGCACCGCGCGCATGTATGCCGGTTGGATCGCGTGGCACACTGGAGATTTAGGCGCGTTCGTGACCCAGAGCCGCGATTGGTACGACACCGCAATTAGCAACAGCGACCACTTCAGTGCCAGCACCTTGACCATCGGCCTAGGTAATTTGGCGTGGGCCCTGCACCGCGACACAACGGTAGCGCACGAATTGATCGAAACCGCCGACCAATTGTGGAGTAACCGCCCGGTGCCCATGCACCATTTTATGGTCGCGGTTGCGCAAGTAAACCTTGAACTGTTGCGCGGCAACACCAATACAGCCGCCGATCGACTAGCCCGCTATGAAGCGATTCACAGCAAAGTCGATCTTGATCGGTTGCACATGGTGGGTACGACGCTTGCGGGTTTGCGCATGCGCGTTGCTTTGGCGCGCGCTGATGTTGCCGACCGCGAAAAAGACAACAAAGCCTTGCAAGCCGCCCTCGCAACGGTGCGCAACGAACGCAAACAACCACGCCTGGCTTCACTTGGTAATGACGCTTTGTTAACCCAAATGAATGCAGCGGTATTGTCCTTCACCGATAGCCGCGCAGCGATCGCCGAATTCCGTCACGCTGCAACACTCTATGGGCAACTTGGGCAAACTATGGTTGCCAACGCATGTCGCTGGCGCGCTGCCCAACTCACGGGTGGTGCGATCGGTATCGCCGAGACCATCGCAGCGGTCGACGCCGTGAAACAACATCCGGTTGCCAATCCTGTCAAACTATTAGAATTCCTCGCACCTGCGGCAACGGTTGAGCAGCGCTAAGCGCACAACCACGTAACCACCCCACACACAATGCCAGCGATCGAAACGCGTACGCTTTCCACCATCGGCTGGAGCGTACGCGACCACCAACCTCGGACCACTTTGCTCGAAATATACGCAGCGGGTTGGCTCGCTCCACAGCGTGCGCTGGGTTCGCTCCATAATCGGCTCGCTCCCCAGCATTCGCTGGGTGCGCTCCATAATCGGGCCCTGCGCGCCGGTCGGCTAGCGGGACCGTAGCCCGAGTACCGTCGTCCGAGTCCTGAGTAAGAACACACGATTACTGCCGCGCAAGCACCCCGGAACGTGCTTGGCCATCCGTAACGGGGTTTTGCGCGCCGCACAGGCTTGCCCCCTGACGTAAGGTTTCTCTATACTTGCACCTGCGAATGTCCTCAGCGCCTTTAAGTATCAAGCTGCGCTGCGCGTCCTGGGCACAACTCGCCAGTATTCACAAACGCGATCTTTCGCGCGGCGCACTGTTTCTTAAATCGGCAGCTACACCACCTGCACTTGGCACCCCAGTGCAAGTCGACCTACTATTGCCGAGTGCCACACTCATTACGTTACATGGCGTGGTACATCATCACCTCACCGCCGATGATGCCAGCGGTCGCGGCCCAGGCATTGATGTAAAACTAGCGCCGATTCCTCCCAGTGCGATGTGGCTCATCGAAAACGCACTGCAATCGGAACAGCGCGTGCGGGCTGCGTCGGAAATTGGTAGCCCTGGAACGCCGCGTGCAGCGTCAGTGGTGGCACCCATCCCCGGCCTAGCCGACGGTGCCGACATGACCAACGCCGAAGAGGATTTGGTCGTGGCGTTGACGTCAGAAATGGAGTCATTGCGGCGCCTCAATCCATTTCAAGTGCTGGGGGTCGGCTACGAATCCGGCGATGCCGAAGTGCGCAGTGCATTTGGCGATTTGACCAAGCGCTATCACCCGGACCGTTTCGCACGTTACCAAAACGAACCGTTGCGTAAATTAGCCGCTGAAATTTTCATCTTGATTCGCGACGCATATCGCCGGCTTGGTGATGCCACTAGCCGCGCAGCGGCCATGGCGGCAGCCGGTTACGTTTCGTCGCCACGGCCGGTACCAGCACCGCGAGCCGCCACTGCGCCGGTGCCACCAGTACCACCGGCGCGTATCACGCGGGCACCGTCGATAAATGAATCTGTAGCGCGGGTAATTCGGCCGCCGACCCAAAACGACACGCCGGCCGACGTGGGTGCGCAACCGACTCGCGCGAAGACAATATCGCCAATTCAACCAGCACCAAAGCCAGTGCCGGCTTTGCCTCCGATGGGGGCTATGGCCACCGAGCGTCGGCCGGTTTTACAACCACCGCCACCGCTGCATGGCGACGCCCGCGATCAAACGGCTATCGATGCGTTGCTCGATGTCGGCAAAATCGCTGACGCCCTCGCGGCCTACAAAGTAATGGCCAAAGTAAATCCGCAAGATCGCAACGCACGAGCGGGCGTTGAATTGTGCGAAGGTCTCAGATCGTTGGCCGCCAAAGATCGACTCGAAGCAGCACAGCGCTTCGAAGCAGTTTTAGAATTAGATCCATCCAACGAGCGCGCAGCCCGCGAACTAGCCGAAATGCGACGCACCGCAACCAACGAGCGCAAGGGTCTCTTGACCAAGCTCATGAACAAAAAGGATTGATGTGTCTAGGATCATAGGCATCGACCTTGGCACCACCAACTCTTGTGTCGCAGCACTCGACGATAAGGGCATTCCACGCGTGCTTGCCGCCGAGGATGGCGCACGCACCATCCCGTCGTGGGTAAGTTGGATGCCGACCGGTGCGGTGGTCGTTGGCGCACAGGCGCAACGACAGGCCGTTTCAAACCCAACCGGCACCGTGTTCGGCGTTAAACGTTTGATCGGTCGCAAAGTCAACACCGAAGATGTGGCGTGGTTCGCACGCTTAGCGCCGTTTCGAATTATCGCCGCTACCAACGGTGACGCATGGGTACGGGTTGGCCAACCTGGCACGCCCACGAGCCCACAAGAAGTTGCGGCGCATGTCCTGCGACACCTGCGCGCAATTGCCGAAAACGCGCTTGGCGAGCCAGTGACCCGCGCCGTGGTGACAGTGCCGGCGTACTTCGATGAAATGCAGCGCCAAGCAACACGGCACGCTGGCACCATCGCCGGCCTCGATATCGTACGCATTCTAAATGAACCAACAGCCGCCGCATTAGCCTATGGCGCGCATCGCGTTGGCGAAGGCCGACGGATGATCGCGGTGTTTGACCTCGGTGGTGGCACGTTCGATATTTCGATTATGGCCGTCGAAAACGGCATCTTTGAAGTGCTCGCAACCGGCGGCGACAGCGCGTTAGGTGGCGAAGATTGGGATCGGCGGATTCTCGAAACCTTCATGGATGAGGTATTCGACAAACACCGTATCGACTTAACCCACCATCACGTAGCTATGTCGAGGCTGCGCGAAGCTGCCGAAGCTGCGAAACGCACGCTATCGACAGCTGCCCAAACTACCATCGAGCTACCATTTTTATGTGACGACAGCGACGGTGTACCGCTACACTTCACGCGCACCGTTACCCGCCAAGAAGTCGAAGCGAAATCGAGTGATTTGCTCGAACGTTTGACGGCACCGTGCAAACGCGCGTTGGCCGACTCCGGGTTAACGTTGGCCGATATCGAGGAAGTGTTGTTGGTTGGTGGCATGACGCGCTGGCCCGCAGTGCAAACGTTGGCTGAGAAAATCTTTGGTCGCAAACCTTCCAAAGGCGCCAATCCCGACGAAGTTGTGGCGCTCGGCGCGGCGGCCTACGCAGGCATATTAAGCGGCGAAGCCGACGACGCGGCGCTGCTTGACGTCACGCCACGCGATATCGGCATCAAAGTCGGGGACAGCCAATTTGTCATAATTATTCCACGCAACTCAATGTTGCCGGTGCGTGCCCGACGGCTGTTTGCCACCACCAGCCAAGATCAAAAGTTTGTAGCGATCGAATTGTATCAAGGCGAAGACGAAAATGTCGGCGGCAATCGACGCCTCGGGCGTGTGGTGTTAAGCGATTTACCGCCTGGCCCGGCGGGCTCGGTGCGCGTTGAACTCATTCTCACCGTCGACGTTGAATCAATTCTCGACGTGACAGCGCGGGAACTCAAAAGCGGCAAAGAAGCCAGCGTTACCATTCGCCCGACCGGCGGCTTGTCGCAAGATGAAATTTTTGAAATCGTGGCACGTCGACGGCAAGAGTCGAGCGTGGTCGCCAAACTGCCAACCAACGATGACAGCAGCGTCCGCAATGTAAGTGCCGATGAGCTGCTAAGCGATGGCATTCCGCCTAAGGGCGAACCGACGTGAGCGATCGCCCTGCCGCAACTGCACAAGCAGTGCTGCAGATCGCCGATGCTGTCGGCGCACTAATGGAAGCATGGGGCTTCAAGCGCAACATGGGCCGCATGTGGGCCTTGCTATATCTTGAGCAACGCCCGCTATCAGCACCCGAGATCGGGGATCAACTGGGGCTTTCATCGGGCGCAGTGTCCATGTTGCTTGCGGAGCTAACGCAGTGGGGTGCCGTGCGAAAAACCTGGATCGTAGGCGAGCGGCGCGAACACTACGAAGCTGAAACCAGCATTTGGAAAATGGTGTCGCGGGTATTTCGCGAACGTGAATTACGCTGGATCGAAACTGCCGCTGAATCTTTCACTGCTGCTAGCGCTGCGATCGCAGCGGACGCAGCGAGTCAACCGAGTGAACAACAGCGCCAGTTAATGGAGCGCGTAAATGGGCTGGTACAACTCGCCCACATCGGCGCACACCTACTCAAGTCTATGCTTGAGGGTGACTCGATTGATACGCTGCCACTCAAATCGATCGGCGAATTGTCATCGATCATTCGCCAAGCCAGTAAAAAGCAGCCGTAACAATAATGTCGCCGGCGCGCGGCGCGTGAGTATCGCGCGCGAGGACGCATCCTCCCGTAACCGCGCATGATTCTGCGTAGGCTTGGTCGGCGATCGATCCGCGCGAGCAACCCGAGCGAGGATTGAAGTCTGTGGGTCGCTTCGAAATATGCAACTTTTCACGAATCGAATTGTCTACTCATGCGTTGGAGGAAATTATGACAACGCGCGCGCTCCGTCGTCTCTATCTTTTAGCGGTGCCTGTCACCGTAACAGCCGTGGTGACTGCAACGGCTGAACCGATTGAAGCCCGCAGCATGATGAGTCGGCATGTGAACATCGCGCCGACGTTTGCGTTGGAAGACCCACCCATTGGTGGCATCCGCGCTGCGGTGGCGACCCCAGCGTTTGCCAGCGGCAACGCGATCGCTGCAATCTCCGACGGCACCCTGCAACTCGGGGCGCTTGCGATTGATGAAGATAGCGGCAACTTGGTGCGTACCAATCGCAGCGGTACGTTGGTAGCCAGCTTGCAGCTACGCAGCGGTGCCGCGCAATTGGTCTATGACCCACAAGCCAAACTCGCCTATGTCACCGACCGCACCGCAGATCGGGTTGTGGTCGTCGAAGTATCGGCCACCGGGCTCAAACAACGCACCACCTTTGCAACCGATGTTGAACCGTTCGGTATCGCGCTATCACCCGACAAACAAATCCTGTTAGTAACTACGATCGCCGATCGCACGCTGACCGCGTTCAATCCGGTTACCGGACAGATAAAATGGAAGCGTAAACTCTCGGCCGAGCCACGCGGGGTCGCCATTTCCGCCGATGGCAAGCGTGCGGCAATTGCATATCTTGAAACCGGCACGGTAGATTATCTAACGCTCAATGGCGAGGTCGGCCAGGTTCGCCACGTTGCGCTCGAAGCAACCCCACGCAATCGGACGAACCCACGCGAAACAACTCCGCGAGCGTTCGCGCGTAACTCTTTTGCGGTGCAATTCATGGGCAACGACATCGCGCTGGTGCCGTTCCAACGTTCGGTACCTGTGCAAGATCGCGTCAGTGAAAATACCGGCAGCTACGGCGGCGGTTCTTCAGCGCCAATCACCCAGCATTTGGCCTTTGTTGGCTTCAATAATGGCCGAGTTAACCAAGCGGTTGCACAGGTTAACAATCATCAAGTGCGCGCCTTAGCGTGGGATGGCAAAACCGATACGCTGTATCTTGCCGGCCTTGGCAACGACTCACTGATCGCAATTCGTAATGCGTCGCAGGATAGCGCTGCAACACAAACCACAGTTGCAATGAACACCCGCGACGAGCGCTGCGGCCCAACCGGCTTGGCGATTGCCA
>JAYWHS010001197.1:0-1969 GCA_043777635.1 Kofleriaceae bacterium
AACGTGGCAACGACCGTTTTGAAGCCCGCGCCCGCGTTATCCGGGTGATGGAATATCGCCCTCAGTACCTGATGGAACTTGAATTATTCGGCGTCGGCGAAACCACCCGCGTCATTGCCGGCTAACATGGCCGCGCTGCTCACGCCGGTGCCCGTGATTGCGCTGCGCGATGTTGCCGTGAAGTTATCGGGTCGCAGCATTATCACCGGCATTTCAGCGTCGGCATCGGCCGGTAGCCTGATCGCCATCATCGGCCCCAACGGTTCTGGCAAAAGCACGTTATTGCGCGCCATCGCGGGGCTGTTGCCGATCGCTGCAGGTGTCATCGCCGTGCTCGGCCAACAACCCTTCGGTGCAGCCCGCCGAAGTCTAGCCCGGCAATTATGCTACCTGCCGCAGCACAGCGAGCTTGCATTTGGATTTTCCGTCGAAGAAGTGGTGCTCTTGGGGCGCTATGCACATCAACGCGGCGCTGGTTTTGCCGATGACGCCGACCTGCATGCAGCGCACCAAGCCATGCAGCGATGTGACGTGACGCATCTTGCGTCCCGCCGCTTTGATCAACTATCCGGTGGCGAAGCTCGACGCGTACTGTTGGCCCAAGCATTGTGCCAAGCCGCGACCTGTCTATTGCTCGACGAGCCGACCGCCGCTATCGACCCTGCCCACGCCCGCGCGATTATGCAATTGGTCCGCGACCACTGTGATCAAGGCGCAGTTTCACTGCTGGTAACCCACGATGTCGACTTAGCGCTGCGCTACGCTACCGAGGTGTGGGCACTCGACGCTGGTGCGTTGGTCGCCCACGGCGAACCGGCCACGGTGTTGCGCGATTCCGCAGTGAGCAAAGCGTTTGGCCTGAGCATTCATGTCGGCGAGTTACCGTCGGGCCAGCCTTTCGCGGTGCCGGCGTGAGCGGGTTCGTTTCGGCGGCCAAGCCCAAGCGGCTGACCGCACGGCGCTTGATCTCGGTGTTGGGCGTGGCGACGTTGGCCTTGGCTGCGCTGGCCCTACTCGCGCCATTATTAGGCGTTACCACCGACGGCAACGGTCGCCATCTAGATCTGTTGTCGTCGTCGGCGTTTGATTCGACGTCCACCGAATACGCGATTTTGTGGGTTCGAATTCCTCGGGTCTTGGCATGTCTGCTCGTCGGTGCCGCGCTGGCAACCTCCGGTGCCGGACTGCAAGCCATCTTGCGCAATCCACTGGCGGAACCATTCACCTTGGGTATTTCGTCGGGCTCAGCCCTCGCTGCGGTGATTGCGATTCGCGTCGGCGTTGAAACCTGGCTAGGCTCCGCCGGCGTTGGGCTGGCAGCGTTGCTGGGCGCAGGCACAACCTTGCTCGTGGTCTGGCGCTTAGCTCGCACCGACCGACAATTGCCTGCGGCCACCCTGGTCCTGGCCGGAGTCACGGTCTCGATGTTTTGCTCGGCAGCGTCGGTGCTGATCCAATACACCTCCGATTTTTCCGAAGTGAGCCGCATGTTGCGTTGGATGATGGGTGGCTTGGAATCGATGCGGCTATCGACCGTCGGCTGGGCTGCAGCGCCAATCCTCGTCGGTATTGCGACGTTGATCGGTTTTAGTCGCGAACTCAATGCGTTGGCGGCAGGTGAAGAAGCCGCAGCATCGGTGGGCGTCGCTGTGGCCCGCACCCAATCGATCGTCTTCATTGTTGCATCATTGCTGGTCGGCGTTAGCATTGCAGTCGCTGGGCCGATCGGGTTTGTCGGCTTGATTGTGCCGCATGCGATTCGCGGCACCATCGGTCCTGATCATCGGCTCTTGGTACCAGCCTCGGCGCTGGGTGGTGCAGCGCTGTTGCTGCTGTGCGATTCGCTCGCTCGCATGGTCGCAGCGCCAGCGCAATTACCGGCCGGTGCTGTCACCGCGTTGCTCGGTGGGCCGTTTTTTATCTTCATCTTGGTCGGCCAAAAATGGCGGGCTGGTTTGTGGGGTCGATA
>JAYWHS010001198.1:0-1969 GCA_043777635.1 Kofleriaceae bacterium
GCGACAGTGTGGTCGGCGCGATTGGCTTGTACGTCGGCGAACACGGCGATGCGTTTGCCGGCGCGGCGGGTGAGTGATTGTTCGACCATCATGCGATTGCGTTCGATGCGATCGGCATCGGCGATGTCGTCGACCGACAGGGTGGTTAGCGCGCTGATATCAACCATGCGGCCGCGGGCAGCAACCGCGCTGATGCGGTACAGCGGACCTGGCTTCACCGAGAACTTCACAAACATGCCGCCATCGTCGGCGGCGTCGCGTGATAGCTGAACTTGGGCGTCGAGGTAGCCACGACTGATCATGCCTTCAAGGACTTGTTCCCGATCGGCAACGAGGCGTTCCGTGTCGGCCACCGAGCCAATTTGCGCCGTAATCAAATTGCGCACGGCATCCGGTACCTGCCCAACTACACGCAAACCACGAACCAGCGCAACATCTCCAGCGGCCAGCGTCGCGCTCGCTGGCACCACACTGGGGGTGGCTTCCGCGCGGGACAAGCCCAAGCCAACGCCACCACCGAGGCAGGTAACCAGCATCGCAACTAGGATTCGCCACATGCCTGCATTCTTGCAAAGCTAAGGCCACCCTCGCAAAGGATGTAAACACCTGGAATTACTTCGCTCAAACCTAGAATTGCCGTCAGATTCTGGCCACAGTTGCCAGCTTTTCACATGGTGAAGATTCACCACTGCCAGCTTGGCAGCCGGGGCAACACCGACAAGCTTTGCCCGCCAACCTAGTGTAGTTTTCAACGCATGAACCGCTCTTGGCTACTTGCACTCGCAAGCATTGCACCGCTGCTTGGCTGCGGCACCCGGCCCGCTGGCAAACTGCCCGTCGATCCACCGCACGCCTTAGATGACACGCCACCACCTTCCGAGAAAGCTGCGCAAATGACCGTCCCCACCCGGCCTTGGCCAACCACCAAACGTCTCGACATTGTGGACACGATGTTTGGCAAAAAAATCGCAGATCCATATCGCTGGCTCGAAGACGAAAAGGCACCCGACGTGGTGGCGTGGATGGATGCGCAGGATAACTACGCTCGGGCCGAATTGGCCAAGCTACCTAAACGCGATGCGATTGCCGCGCGTCTCAAAGAAGTTTTCTACTACGACGCGATCAGCGCACCTAGCCACTACAACGGTCGGTATTTCTACACTCGCAAATTTGCTAATAAAGAAAAAACCATTGTGTTTTGGAAACAAGGCGACAACGGCGAAGAAAAAGTGCTGCTCGATCCCAACACCATGAGTACCGACGGCACAACCGGTTTGGGCGGTTGGTGGCCAAGTTATGACGGCAAGTACGTTGTCTACGCTGTCAAAGAAAACAACGCCGACGAATCGACGCACTATGTGCTTGAAGTCGCGACTGGCAAAAAGCTGGCCGACAAAATCGAAGGCACCAAATACTCGGGCGCATCGTGGTCGCCCGACAATAAAGGCTACTACTACACCTGGGTGCCGCCGGTTTCGGAGCAGGTGACGATCGCTGAACGGCCGGGTTTTGCCGAAGTCAAATATCACAAGCTCGGCGACGATCCGAGTAAAGATCGGCTGGTCCACCCTGCAACCAAAAACGCCGAATCATTCATCGGCGGCGGTATTTCGCGTGATGGCCATTGGCTGCTTGTGTCAGTGCAACACGGCTGGAATTCATCCGACGTGTACTTCAAAGATGCCCGCAAACCCGATGCGCCTTGGCAAACTCTGGTTGCAGGCACCGACGCCAACTACGAGGTGACAGCGTGGAAAGACGTTTTCTACATTAACACCAATGAAGGTGCGCCACGCTCGCGCATTTTCCGCGTCGAGCCAAGCAAGCCAGCGCGCGCCGATTGGAAAGAATTGATCGCGCAAAGTGACGCCACCCTCGAAGGTTTTTCGATTGTTGGCAACAGCATGGTCTTGACCTACCTGCGCAATGCCGCCAACCAAGTCGAAGTGCGCGACCTCGCTGGCAAGCT
>JAYWHS010001199.1:0-1967 GCA_043777635.1 Kofleriaceae bacterium
CCAGCACCGAGCGCAGCACGCTTACTGGTGACGTTCACCATCCCAAGCAACCACCAAAACCCAGAGCAGGTCATGCTGAACCGCGACCACGCCCTCACAACGCTGCGGTCCTATACGGCTGACATTCGCGAAGAAGTCACCGCCGAGATCAATCGTAAGCGAGCCCCAGAGTTGGTGTTTTGCATTCTAACCGATGCAGAACTCCGGGCCGAACAGCAACCAGCCCGCCCCGATGCGGCGCAATTCGATCCAGACCCGACCGACCCGACCCTTACCTAACCCAACCCCTGACAAAACCCATAACGCAATAACGGCCGCATCGGAGCGGCCGTTTTCTTTTTTGGTAACTACAACGTAGCGTTAGCTACGTACCAACTACTTAACGATCGGCCGCGGACCAATAGGTGCAGCGATCGGATTGTTGGTGTCCCACTGGATTGTCTGCTGATATTGGCCTGAATCCATCAGCGCAAAGCCGACGAACAAGGCCGCCGCCAACACACCGCCGACGAACAACACCGAATGAAATACTTTGTCGTATTTAAGGTGCATGAAGAACAACACCACCAGGGTCGCTTTGATCGCAGCGATTGCCATGGCGAGTGCCAGGTTGATGCTAGCGCCGAGATCGATCTTGGTGGCGAGCACGGTGATGATGGTCAACACCATCAGCGCGCCGCCGGTGCCTAACAGCACCTTCACGGAGGCGGTATGCGCCATGCCGTGGTCGTCGTCGTGATGGTCGGCCTGGTGACCTGTGCCTTGATGATCATGGCCGAGTGCGCCAGGATGATTCGATGTGGTTTCGCTCATGAGATTCTCCAGCCCCGACTAGTGGATGAGGTACAGCAATGGAAACAAGAAAATCCAGATCAAGTCGACGATGTGCCAGTACAGCGCGGCGTAGTCTATTGGCCCAAAGTAGTCAGGCGTGAAGTCGCCACGGACAGCGCGGAACAACAACCAACAAAACACCAGGATGCCAACCAATACGTGAATGCCGTGCAACCCGGTCATCGCGAAGTAAATCGAGAAGAACATGTTGGTGTGCGGCGGCGGTGGCCCCATCGAAAAATCGTGTTGCAACTCGTGCTTGGTCTTCGGCACTTCCCGGGTAACGCCGCCCTTGCCCACCGCAAGGTCGGATGTCACATCAGCAAACTTATCACCGCCGGGCGCTGGGCCTGGCGCATCACACGTCGGTTGAATCTCAACGCCAGGGTGCGGCTTTTCGTCGCCGTAGTGCACCAATACCGCGGGCCCGGTTGGGCAGATGTTTGGGTTGGGTGACAAGTTCCAGCAGGGAAACTTCTGCGCATGTTTGCCTGCACCGTGGCTCGACCCATGCTCAGCGTGGCCACCAATGTAACCCGCCTCGCAGCGTTCGATGTCGCGAAGGTCACCGTAGGTCTTTTTGCCCTTGGCATCGGCTGTGAAGCGAACTTCGACGACTTTACAGGTGGCTTGCACCCCAGGCTTGAACGTATCGAGATCGATCTTGGCTGCGTCCAGACAACCTTTTGGTTGGGTGGTGGTGCTGTACGTGGTCCCGCGCTCGAACAGCACTGACGATTTAGTGCCTTCGCAAAGGTTGCGCTTGGTGACCAGCGGCGCACCACCCGAACTAATGCACGGGTCGAACTTGCTGCCGTACAAAATCCCTTCGTGGATTTTGTGCATGTACTCTTGATACTTAATTCCCAAGAATGCGCACGCGCACAAGATCGTGACGCTAAGATTCAGGATCAGACCCTTGCGCTGACCAAGTTGCGCGCAGCGCACAGCCCACGCTGCGGTGAGGCTGGAAAAAATCAGGACGGCGGTGTTAATCGCGCCCATCTTGGTGTCGAGGTAGTGATGTGCGTACGAGTAAATCTCAGGTCGATGGCTGCGGTATAAAATATACGCAACAAACAACGCCGAGAAAAACAAGACTTCTTGAACTAAGAACAGCCAGATGCCGAGCT
>JAYWHS010001200.1:0-1967 GCA_043777635.1 Kofleriaceae bacterium
GCGCTGCCAAACACTTCAATCAACGCTGCGCCTTTTGGCCCAACGGCGAAGCGCACTGCATCCACCGCCACATCATCGCCGGTGATTTTCGCAATGGCGGTGATTTGCAAACCATCCGTCAAATCGTTATTGCCGTCGAAGCCAGGATTGAGCGTAGTGCCAACGCCTGGGTCCACCAACGCACACAGCGGTGCAACGGTATCGACTACCACTGGCACGCTCGGCGACGCGACGATCTCGCCGCGTGGACCAAAACATAAACTGCGCAGGCTGACTCGACCTTCAGGCAACGTCACGGCAAACGCTGCCGCACCTTCCGCGTCGGCCACCGCCGAGCCAAATGGCGCTTCCACGCCGTCGTCGGACACAAACAATTCTGCGCGCCAACCCCCGAGGGCTGTCACCGAAACCAGACTCTGTAGGCCCGGTGTTGTCGGATCACCGTCGACACTTGAATTGAGCACAGGTATCGGTGCAAACCCCGGATTATTGAGCGGGGCTGGTTCGAGCGCGATGCCACAGGCCACGCCAGCAACTACATCAACAGTCACGAGGTCGCGCACCAACCCACAGGCCGAGTAGCCGGTGGCACGCAACGTGATTGGGCCGGCCGGCAAATCGACCGCAGAAAATACCACCTCGCCGTTGATCACGGCCCCAGTACGGTTGGCCACTGCCACGTCACCCACCATAATTTCAAGATCAACCGGACTGGCATTCACCAACGTGGTGCGCAATCGAATATCGGCTTGGGTGCCTGGAACCACCGTATCGAGATCATTAGTCACCGCCGAAGTTGGCGTTACAAACACCAATAGCGACGGCCCTGGACATGGGATGCCATCGTTGCAACCGCTGTCGCTCAGCAGCGCGATGAGTGCGATTGCAGCGCTTGCGCCGGCTATCCAAGTTTGTCGTTGTTTGCTCATAAGTTCCTAGCCGCGAGATGCACCCGAAAGAATACTAAATTCTGTAGCCCGAACGCCAGAAATGTGCCGAACTCCCTGCATGGCCGCCTCCAAGACCCTTACATCCTCCAAGCCTGCCAAGACCTTGTATTGGAAAAGCACCTGCACCTCGTGCCGCGACGCACGCAAAGCCCTGCGCGCCGCCGACATCGCATTTGTCGACGTCGATTATGCCAAAGCGCCACTCGACGCAGCCACCGTGCTAACGCTGGTCGCCGCTGCTGGCTCGGTGGCAGCTGTGCTGAACACCCGCCACGAAATTGCCAAACAGCGCGGCTGGAAAACCGCCCCGCCGCCGGCTGCCGAATTTGCGGCCGCCGTGACCCAAGAACCCAATTTGCTGCGCCGCCCACTTTTGTTAGCAGGCAAAACCGTACTCATCGGCTTTGATCCCGACGTGTACGCGAAATTGCAGTAACCCTGGGTCGCTATGCTAACGTTGCTATCATGCAACTCCCTGCCGCGCTCGCCAAACTGCTCCGCCCTAACCTCGATGGCGATCGCAACCTAATCCGCGAAGCCTGGAACATGCTGGCCATGTTGCCCGGCGGCAAACACATGTTCTCTATGTTACTCGGCCGCATGGCACCCTACACCGGCACCATCGGCGCCAACGTTACCGTCTTGCGCGCCGGCCACTGCGAAGTGCAAATGGCTGACCGCCGCGCCGTGCGCAATCATCTCAACTGCGTACACGCCATTGCCTTGGTCAACCTCGCCGAAATCGCCGGCAACGTTGCCTTGGCTTACTCCATGCCCGACGACGCTCGCTTCATTGTCGCCAGCCTCGACATCAAATATCTCAAAAAAGCCCGTGGCACCATCACCGCCATCGGCGAAGCGCCCATCCTCAACACCAGCACGCGCGCCGAATACCAAGTGCCCGTCACCCTCAAAGATCCCAGCGGCACCGTCGTTGCCACCGCAGTTTTGCACACGTTAGTTGGCCCTAAGCAAAAAGATAACAGCGCCGTCAATTAACTTAGCGCTTCTTCATCA
>JAYWHS010001201.1:0-1967 GCA_043777635.1 Kofleriaceae bacterium
GCGTGACGTACCCAACATACAAGGGATGCCATTAGCAGCCCTCGCTCCACGAAACCGAAGTTGATTGAAAAATTCCATCGCCGTCGATTTCGGGACACAAAGTGTAGCAGTCGACCTGCGATTTGAATTCTTTACATTGTTTGAAGGCTGGGTCTTTTTCTACAAGCTTTTTAAAGTCGGGACCGAGTTTGTTTAGGTCTTCAACGTAGCGCTGCGCCTGGTCTTTGCCGATTGCAATCGCCTTACCATTCCTCGGCTTGAGCTCGATGACCTTACAAGTACTACCGGATATCTTTAGGCAGTCAATTCGCCCGGAGCTAACGGTGAACTCCGAGACATCACAACTGCTGCTGCGTTGCCGGCTTTGATGCTCCTCGTTGCCCTTGTCTAACATCCAAGACACCACGGGATGATTGGCGCCACGTAGACTTTTGGTCATTTTGGTTACGGTCTCCCAACGTTTGCTCACGTCCTCTTTGAGGCTTTTGGCCTTAGCGTGATTTGATGATTGGGTTGCATCAGCAAGGACTTTGTTGATCAGTTTGTCAGACTCGTCACGAAGTTTTTCAAGGTCATCGTACTTGCTGGTGACTTTGGCTTTCACCCGGTTCGATGCCTCTTGTCCAATAGCTTTTCGCTCCGCTTCCTCGGCTTGGCAAATCGCTTCGACCAGCGTTTTGGTCTCAGCGACAGTCAAGCTTCGTCCCCCCCCAGTTTTGAATGTCTGCGCAAAAGCTAGCACAGCTCTGCCATCCCTACGTGCCAGTTGCGACGAATCCAACTCGGTAGCTCAGTTACACGGAATCGGCGAACATGCGCCCCACAAGCCGCGTAGTTGTTGCTTGGCTGCGGTTTCCAGCGCTTTGAATTCGGCTACGCGCGCGTCACCGTCGGGCGGAATGTGCAAGATGCAGACATACCCGCGCTCGACCATGGTGGTATTAACTTCGGTGCCGTCGACCGACACATAGGCCAACAAGCGGCCGAAGCGATCGGTGCAAACCGAGTCGTATTGCAGCTCGACGGTTTTGCCTAATACCAAGTCGGTATTGAACTGACTGGCATTTTGGCCGTAGCACTCATTTTTGCCACCGGTGGTTTCGGGCGCATTGACCAGCAAGTAGCGAATTCTTTCGCCGGTTTCAAGTTCGATGGTGTCGCCATCGATGACGCGCGCCACCACGCCGGTCGACGGGCCGCAACTGGAGCCTTCACTGCTGCAGCCCGCAAGTAATGGCAACGTCGGCGCAGCGCTGCCGCTGAGCAGGGCCAGCACAGTCACCAACGGCCAACTGCGTCGGGCTAAGGAACCTAAGGACATTGGGCGTTGTCAGCCTTCGGTGTGCCTTTGTTGGTCATCGTGCCGTATGGCGCTGTGCCAACACAGAAATTTGCAGCAGTGTCATTGCCGACGGTGTCGGTGAAGTCTGGATCGAGTGCACTCGACACAGCGTTGCCTGCGGTTGCCCAGGTAATCGCATCGAGGACGGTCGCGCCATCGAGCACGCGGATATCACCAGCGCCTGGCATGGCAAACGTGAACGTCGCATCAATCGCTGGCAGCATCGCATTGAGCGCTGGGTCGGCCTTGTGCGCGAAGATTGCATAACCGCCGGCGGCTACGCTCTTGCAATCGGCAGAGGTAATCATGTTGGGGGTAACCGAATCGCCCATGCGGTCGAGTGCTAAACCATTGAGGTCAAATGCTGCGGCGCCGGTGTTTTTGATCTCGAACCATTCTTCATCACCGTCAGTGCCGGCCGGGCTGGCCATAAATTCGGTAATCACAAGCTGGCCCGCCGCCGGTTTCACCGACGCACGCGGCACACCGGCATCGTTGCACATACCGACTGGCACAGCATTACATGCAGTGTTGACAGCGCCAGGCGTACCAAAGTCGCCTAAGCCATACGTTGCTGTGCCGCTGCAAAAATTTGATTCGTCGTCGTTCGAGGCAGCGTCGGCCG
>JAYWHS010001202.1:0-6552 GCA_043777635.1 Kofleriaceae bacterium
CTTAGTTTTGGATGCGTTGCTCATAACAATACTCGCTGGGATCTAGGCTACGCCAACCCGGTGGGCAATCTGCCATCAGTTGGAAGTCCGACCTACATCGTAGGCCAGGTCGGCAAACAATCACATCTGGAATTCAATCGATATGGCTGGACAGGCCGAACGATCACTCGTGAAGATGATGATTGATCGGGACCACAACGGCTCGTGACGCAACGGCTAAGCCTGGCGAGGTAATCGAGGGGCGCTACCGTATAATCAAAACCATTTGCGAAGGGGGGATGGGAACGGTCTATCTAGCGGAGCATACGTTGATCAAACGGCGAGTTGCCGTGAAGATTTTGCATCCAGAATTCGCCGACGACGCCAGCGTGATTCGAACGACCTGCCGAGTGGATCAGCTGCGGTTATTGCGGTAGACGAAATCCCGGTGGCTGTTGAACTGCCGGTGGTCATTGCACCGGAGGTTGCGCCAGTCCTCGCACCAGTCGTCGCACCGTTGGTTATCGCAACCCAACCCAAACCCGATCCGCTCGCTGCGGTAGCACCGGTGTCCGTTGAAAAACCGGCGATCGATCGCAGTGTGGTCAACGCCGTTGTTGCGGCGCATCGGGGTGAGATCATCAAATGCTTTGCGGAAGGCAAAAAGCTTAAGAACGATATCAAAGGCCAACTCACCATTGTGCTCAACGTTGCCGCGAGTGGTGTGGTGATGCGACCGCAAGTGCAATCTGGGCTCGGTGCGCCGATGGTTGCGGCCTGTGTAGCAAAGGCCGTGAGTCGCTGGACCTTCCCAGCTCGACCCGGTGGCGCGACTGCGCAAGTCACGTATCCGTTTACGCTGCACTAGTACCAATGCCGATCACATAAGCGCATGTGAACGAAACGCCTACGCTTTCCTAGATCGTCTTGAGCGTACACGACGACGAACCTCGGACCTCCGTGCTCGCAACATGCGCAACGCGCAAGAGGCCGTTCGTTCAGAATTGGTTCCAAAGGTACTGATTAGTGACTTCGTGATGAAATTGAATTTCATTGGATTTCACCGTCGAGCCTAGCGCTTTAGGGCAGCGCTCGGCCGAGGCCGTCTTGAGTTCAGCGAACTTCGTGTGCACGGTTTCGCCGTACAAGCTCTTGGTAAATGCACTGCCTTTGAACAAGCGAATGGCATCGTAAATATTGTCCGGCAAAAACCGTGTGCGCGATTTCTTGTTGTCGTCTTCATTTTCGACAGCGCCTTCAAGGCCAGTGCGCAAGATCGTGTAGACCGACATATAAGGATTGGAATCGGGCGCGACGCTGCGCACTTCGATGCGGGCGCTGCGTTCGTTGCCGATTGGAATGCGCACCATTGAGCCGCGATCAATCGCCGAGGCTTTGATTTGGTTCGGCGCTTCGTAGTGCGGATCGAGGCGGCGATACGAATTAACCGACGAATTGAGCACGAGGCAAATATCCGGTGCTGCGCCCAAAATCCGCGAAATGAAATCCCAACCCGATTTGGAAAGGCCGTCTTTGCCTTTTTTATCATGGAACAAGTTGACGCCTTTTTTCGACAGCGACAAATTGGTGTGCATGCCGTTGCCGTTGACACCGGTGACCGGTTTGGGCAAAAACGACGCCGTCATATCAAGTTGGCTCGCGACTTGGCGGGCCAGTAACTTGTAGAGTTGCACTTGGTCGGCGCCGATCACAGCGTCGGCATATTTGAAGTTCATTTCGAATTGCGAAGGTGCGACTTCGGGATGGTCTTTTTCGTTTTCGAAACCCATGGCGCGCTGCGCTTCGGCACAGCGATCGATAAAGATGCGTAGCGAATCGCCCGGCAACGAATGGTAGTAGCCACCCGTTGAAATGAAATCGAACGGTTTGCCTTCGTGGAAGTGGCGCTCGGCGTCGCGGCCCTTGAACAAAAAGCCTTCAACTTCATGAGCGACATGACAAGTTACGCTGTCTTTGCTGAACAACTTGTCGGTATAGGCCTTGAGCCGTCCGCGCAAGTCGCCGATATAAGGCGAGCCATCTTTTTCTAATACTTCGCCGAAGACCAAGATCTTACCTGCGCCGAAAATATCGCACGGCAGCCAGTAGAAGGCGGCCCAGTCAATGCCCAGGCGTAAGTCGGACTCTTGTTGCGCTGAGAATCCGCGAATCGAACTGCCGTCGAACGTAAGGTTGTCGGCGGAGCCAAGCAAGAATTTCTTGTCGTAGTCGAGCATGTGCATCCGACCTTCAAGGTCGGTGAAGCACACGGTCACGGCTTTGATCCGTTTTTCGTCGCGCAGATACTTCATGCGCTCTTCGCGAATCTTGTCAATTTTGACGCGGGCGATACGCTGTTCTTTAGCAGCGAGATTGAGTTCTTCGAGTTCGTCGTAAGGGATTTCCAAAAACGACCGAAGCGCGGGGCTTGAGGTTGGGGAAGCGGTCGGAGGCGTTGATTTTGCTTTGCGATCCATAAATTCTCCTTAGGTTGAAGATAAATAACATAAATATCGAAGTAATTGATCTTATCTGAGTAAAAATTAGTGCAAATCAAAGGCAATTGACCCGTCGCTGGTCACAACGGCATTTGCCGACCCGGTCACCGCAATACTGATAGGCTCAACCGAGATGAAACGAAGATTGCTTATTGTTGTGGCAGTGGCGGCCCTTGGGCTGGCCTTTTGGTTTTGGCGTAGTCAACGCGCTACACCTGCGCAAGGCCAGGGGCGCTCGCTGGGGTCAGGTGCCGCTGCTACTGGCTCGGGATCCGCGCTTGATTCACATGATCGCGCGGCCCGCGTTGATCCACGTACCCTGGCCGGAGCCTCGATCGCCGGTACCGTGAAAGATGCCACCGGTGTCGCGGTCGCGAATGCGATGGTTTGTGCCGATTTTTCCTCCGACGATATTTCCACCCAACAGAGTCGTGATCCGATCTGTGTGACTACCGATGCCGCTGGCGGTTATGTCTTCAAAGCTTTGCGTCCCGCAGACTATTCGATTGATGCGATGGCGATGGGGTTTGAACCAGCGACATATCGTCCACATCCAGACGATCCACTGTTGCGTAGCGAAACCACGTTTCCGCTGGCCCCAGGAGAAAACCGCACCGGCATAGATTTGGTTCTGCGCAAAGGTGGCGTCGAATTAACTGGCACCGTTAGTGACATCAACGGTGGTCCGATCAGTAATGTGCTGGTCCGCGCCCACTTTTGGGGTTCCAACGATAGCGCCGGTGCGCCCATCGCCACCAGTGATGCGCAAGGCCGCTACAAGGTATGGGTTCGAGTGGGCCGTCAGTATGTGACCGCTGACGTGGACGGGTATGCCTCCGCGAGTGAAGGCGGTTACGCGCCGGGTGTGATCGACCTTAAACTCACGCCGGAGTCGGCGTTAGCTGGCATTGTCAAAGATGAACGCGGCGCACCAGTGGCAGGTGCCGCAGTGACCCTGGCGACCGACGAGGATTTGTTCTTTTCCCAAAATAGTGACGGTGACATCACCGACGAGCAGGGCCGCTTCCGTATCACGCGGCTAAAGCCGGGGCGCTACAAAGCGGTGGCTCAAGATCCCCGAGGATATGGCATGGCTCGCGACAGTGTTTTACTTGGGTTAGGCCAAGTTGTCGAAGGTGTTGAAGTTACGTTACGGACTGCAAGTTATGTGGAAGGTCGGGTGTTGATTCCCGACGGTGATGGCAAACAGCCGTGCAAACGGGCGTCGGTCGCACTGACTGATCGAGCGTTAGGCCACAATGAATTTGCAACCGGGGATGCGCAGGGCATCGTAAAGCTGCGCGGGGTGCTGCCCGGTGATTATAAAGTCCGAGCGCAATGTGCGGGCTATCAAGAAGCCACGGTGAAGGAAAATGTTGTGGTTGTGAGCGGCCACGACCGCACTGGCCTGAGCTGGAGTGTGACCGCGGGTGCATCGCTGATTGGCACGATCACTAACAAAAGTGGCCAACCCGTGGTCAACGGGCAGGTGTATTTGCGCAACAAAGACGTTGCCGGTGCAAGGCCCAGCTCTAACACGTGGGGCACCGCCGATGAATTTGGCCGTTATCAAATGTCGGGGCTATCAGCGGGCACCTACCAGATGAATGTATCCGCTGACTCAGCACCCTCACCCAAAGAACCACCGGATGCGGTACTCGCAGTTGGCGTGGTGGTGACCAAAGATATTGTGCTTGAAACCGGCGGAATACTGCGCGCCACCATTGTCGATAGCGACGGCGTGCCAGTCAAAGGCGTAAACACATTCGCGAAAAGTATCGACCCAGGCAATGCTGGGGCATCGTTTCGGTCGGGAAATGCGCGTGAAAGCGGCGCAGATGGCGTTGCGATGCAAGAAGGTTTGCTGCCTGGTGCCTATCGCGTCACCGCGCGACGGTCGTGGCAACCGATGCGCAAGCCCGGCACCTCCGACGACGATACCCAAGGTGAGCGGGTGGTCATTGTGGCTGGTGCCGTCACCAATGTGAAACTCGTAGTCGAATCGCAGCGCGGCATGATTAGCGGCACGGTTGCCGATGGTAGCGGCGAGATAATCAGCGACGCGTATATCGTCGCGGTGCGTGAGTCGGAATCGGCCGGCGCTGCTCAGCAAGCCGCGCTGGCGTCGGCGCGCTGGTCTTGGAGCGACGCCGTGCTCACTGATCCAGCTGGTAGATTTACCGTCAAAGAACTCGCGCCTGGTAAATATACGTTGCGCGCGTATCGTAAAGGAGGAGGCGAAGCTATCGCCGAACACGTGGCGATTGGTGCGACCGTGGCGCTCGTTGTGAAGAAAACCGGCACCATCGAAGGCACGGTGCGTGCCCTCGGCGGCAAGGTTGTGCCTGAAGAGTTCTCCGTCGAAGTTGTTGATCGCGCTACCAAGTTTTCGCGATCCGAAGATTTTTACGGCGGTGATGGCACATTCGCCCTGCATGATTTGCCAGCCGGCACGTTTGAGATCACCGCCACGGTAGGTGCCGCTACCGGCACTGAAAAAATTGCGCTGCTGGAAGGCGAAGTGAAATCAGGCGTGGCGTTGCAAGTAGGCAGCACGGTCACGGTCACTGGCATTATCGTTGATGAAAAGACCAAAGCGCCGGTGCGGGGTCTGCAAGTACAGGTCACGCCGCTACAAGGTGGCGACAATTCGATGCGAGGCTTCGATGCCGATCCGAAACGCACCAGCGATGCGCAAGGGCGATTTTCTGTCGACAATGTGGCCGTCGGCGAAGTACGTATTTGGGGCTATTCAAGGGTGCCGGATTTTGGTTGGGCCGGGGTTACCACGAACGTCGAAATTCCAGCGACGGCTACCGGCACGGTCGATATCGGCACCTTTAGTTGTATCGCCAAGCGGCTCAAGACCGGCGCTTTTGCCGGCAGCACAGGCCTGAGCTTCCAGCAGAATGAGGATCCTCGGTTGCTGTTGCCGTTAACCGTGGCCCGCGTTGATCCGGCTGGGCCCGCAGCCAAATTCGATATCAAAGTTGGTGATGTGGTGGTGGCGATCGACGGCGTTGATATCAAAGGCACCCGCAACTATTTGCGGTACGGCTTGATGGACGCAGCTCCGGGGACCAAGCTTGAACTCACCTTGGCCCGTGGTGTCACGGTGCAGCTGACGTTGGCGCCACCGAAGTAGGGCAACCAGTTACGACGACCCGTCGATCAATTCAATATGCCCAGTGCCATCTGCGCGATACATCGTTGGCCAACCGTACGCGCGTTCACTGTATTCGACGACGATATTGCCACGCAGCCGGGCTAAGTGACGTATCACTTGGCCGGCTTCAATCGTCAACACCGTGCTGCCTTCGTCGGCGCGTGGCACCGATAGCGCCACACCGCCGTGACGTACTAAACAGGCTTGGCCGCCTAAATTGGTAACGGCGATAAATGGCGCAGCCTTGATGGCTTGGCCGTTGACCGAAATATCGGCGGTGGCGTCAACGATATAGACTGTACGTACTGGCCAGCATTGTAGTGCATCGGCCTTGGTCAATTGATGAAGTAACTCGGCGGCGCGCGGCGTGTTGATTGATGATTCTTTGCCGCGTACCGTGTTGGTCGCCGGATCATAGCTTCGCACGTACAACATGCCGGCTTCGACTGGTAGTTCAAACGTGAGCGTGTTCTCGCCTTGGACGATCGTTAACTCATGGAGTCCGGGCGGCACACTGCTAAATCCACGGAACGGATCCTCGTCGGTGTCGGCCCCACTGCCTTCCATTTCACTTTGCCGTCCTGTGCCGTACGCGCGACCATTGATGCGCAACGAGGCTGACGAGTCCAAGCCTTGAAAGATCAGCGCCGAAAACCAAGGTGTGCGCCCAGGTGCAGGTGCGAGTGGCGTGGTGCCTGCGGCCAGCGTGTTGAGCTTCACACGTTCAACATCCGGTTGCGGCAGCAGAGTTGTCGCCGCAAATTTGCGTCGGTGGTTACGCCAAACTAGCCGCCCAAGCATACCCGTCAGGCCGCCGCCGCATCCCATAGCTATCCACGCCCACCAAATCACATGTTCCAGATTACACGTAAACGATGAGTCACGGCAAAATAAAATGGTGCGGGTCCT
>JAYWHS010001203.1:0-6550 GCA_043777635.1 Kofleriaceae bacterium
GGGCACTCGGTCGCGATGCGCGAGCTGTTTGCCATCTTGGAACTTGCAAGTCCCAGTGATGCCACGGTGCTGATCGAGGGTGAATCCGGCACCGGTAAAGAATTAGCCGCGCGCGCCATTCACGATGCTTCGGCCCGGGCCGCCGGTCCCTTCGTTGTCGTCGATTGTAGTGCGATCAGCGAAGCCCTCATCGAATCGCATCTCTTCGGTCATGTGCGCGGCGCGTTTACTGGGGCCGAACGCGATCGCAAAGGCGCGTTCGTTGAAGCCAGCGGCGGCACGCTATTTCTCGACGAGCTTGGAGAGTTGCCGCTATCAGCGCAAGCAAAATTGCTGCGCGTGCTTGAAGCCCAAACGGTACAACCAGTTGGTGCCGATAAGCCGGTCACCGTCGACACCCGCGTGGTCGCTGCAACCCACCGCGATTTAGCCCGCATGGTCGCAGCTAAAGAGTTTCGGTTCGACCTATTCTATCGCTTGGCAGTGGTGCATGTAGCACTGCCGCCGTTGCGCGATCGCCTCGAAGATTTGTCATTTTTGATCGGCAACTTCTACCGCAGTCGTAAGCTCGACCCAGGCCCGATCGACGGCGATAACCTTGAAAAGCTGAATCGCCACGCTTGGCCAGGCAATATTCGCGAATTGCGCAATGTGTTGGATCGCGCTTTTGCATTGTCAGGAACAACCACCGCGTTTCGCAGTCTCCGCTTGTGGCTGGAAACCAGCACGCCAACCGGCAATTTTGCCGAGGTTATCGACGCATCGTTGCCATTTAAAGACGCCAAAGAGCGGTGGAACGACCAATTTGAAAAACGTTACATCGCACTAGTTTTCGCTGCACACGCAAATAATGTGACTCGCGCCGCCGACCAAGCCGGGTTGTCGCGCCGCCACTTTCGCGAGCTTTTGTATAAACACGCACTGGTGGAGCGGCCAGCGACCGGCAGTGACACCGAGGATTAATCAGCCCCGAACCACAGACCAAACTCTGGTTAACAAAATCTGGCTACAAAGTCCCGCGACCATCGTAAAAACGCCTATTCTCGTCCCAGGAGTTGGGCATCGCAGTGACTAAGATCGGCAACTACGAAGTACTTTGTGCCTTAAAGTCGGGCGGCATGGGCGATGTGCTGCTTGGCCGCCGCCGCGGGCCAGGTTCGTTTGAGCAGATGGTTGCAATTAAAACTATCCGCAGGGAACTTGCCGGTGCCGAAACCGTACGCGCGCATTTTCTCGACGAAGCCGCAATTCTAGCCAAAGTCAATCACGGAGCTATCGCAGGGGTCCACGACTTCGGCGAAAACGACGGCACCTTGTACATGGTGATGGAATACGTCGAAGGTATTTCATTCCGTGAACTACTCGACCTCCGGCCACCGCCAACGGTGGTTGCCCGGGCAATCGCCGAAGCCTGTCGCGGCCTGCACGCGGCCCACGAACTCAAAGATCTCAACGGCAACCCGATGGGCGTAGTCCATCGCGATATCTCGCCTGACAACTTGATCATGGGTTTTGATGGCCACGTCAAAGTCATCGACTTTGGCATCGCCTTAATTAAAAATCGCCAAGCGCCGGTCACTGAGTTTGGCTCGCTCAAAGGTAAACCGGCGTACATGTCGCCGGAGCAAATTAAAAGCGAAGCGATTGATCGGCGCTCAGATATTTTTTCACTAGCCGTGGTGCTGTGGGAATTACTCACCGGCCAGAGCATGTTCGAAGGCGATTCGATCTACGCCATCGTTTATGCTGTGCAGAGCCAAGAAATCGCTTTGCCGTCGAGCATCGTTGGGCCCCTGCCCTTTGGCCTTGACGCGGTAGTGCTCAATGGGCTTGAACGCGATATTGAACGACGAATTGCCAGCGCTGCTCAGTTTGCCGAGCAACTCGAAGAAGTTGTGATGTCGGCCGGCGAAGAAACGATTGAAGCCTGGGCCGAAAAGAACCTGGCGGGCCACCGCGATAAGCATCGTAAATGGCTGGCAAGTGTGATTGGCGGCATCGATGGCACGACAAATCCTCCGGCAGGCCGGCCTATAGGTCAAATCACCGCCGTTGGCAACGACACCAAAGCCGCTGCTTCTGTTGCTGTTGCCCGTACAGAAATTGGCGTAACCGCAGTAACCGCCACCAGCCCTGCGCCGGTCAAAACCAATATCGGCGACCTCGACAATCAGCCCGAATCCCTCGACGAATTGATCACATCGCGTAAAAAGCCAACCGTTGCCATCGTGGCTGCGCTTGGCCTGCTCGCTGGCCTTGGCGTAGGTGGTTACGCCTTGACTCGCGATCGCAGCAAGCCTGCGGTGATTTTCGATGCGGCCCCTGTCGTGCCGATTCTCACCTTGGATGCACGCAGCAGCGATGCGTCACTGCCGGTACCCGTCATGCTCGATGCCCCACCGGTACCGATTGCCGATGCACCCGACCCCTTGGTTGACGCCCGACGTGGCAGCACCGTGCGCAAACCCGATGCGGCACCGAGCCGACCGCAACTCAAGCCGGACGCGCCGCCAACCGAGTTAGCCGTCAAGCCATCGGGTTTCGGATTTATTATCGTGACAGCTGAGCCCTTTGCCAACGTCACCCTAGATGGCGCAGGCCTCGGACCGACACCCATTATGCCACCACGCAAAGTGCCCGCTGGGCCGCACACCATCGTACTTATGTCACCCACCGATGGCAGCATACTGCTGACTCGCGCGATTACCCTTACCGATGGTCAAACCATCCGCATCAAAGCCCCTTAATCACGTGTGCTTGCACAATTGAATAACTTGGTCCCGTTGAGCGTTAGTACGAAGGAACAAAATGTCAAAAACTATGTCAGTTGCCATGTTCGGACCCTTGCTGCTAGGCGCACTCGTCAGCAGCAGCAATGCGCTCGCTGCACCTACCCTCGGCGCCGCGACCGGAACCACAACGCCGGCCGGTAGACCAGGCGTGCAATCACAAATGCAAGTGCCACTGGTGCCGCAAGGTCCGCTGACACCGCAAAAACCGATTGCCGCCAAAGGTGCAGCTCGTGAACGCCGGTTGTTTTCCGACAGTTTCGAAGCCAGCTCGTTTTTGTGGAACGACTGGAACAAGTTTCAAGAAAACTATCACGCTAACTACGCCGGCGATGACGATCCGAAAACCGCCTGGGTCGAAGGCGACAAAGGTAGCGGCGCAGGCCAATGGTTGCGGATGAAATTGACCGCCCTCGATAGTACAACCTCGGTGCGGGTGCGCATTCGCAATGGCTATCAAAAATCGCCTGAGCTATTCAAGCAAAACGCCCGCGTGAAAACCGCCACGTTAACGCTGATGCCGAGCGGCGTTAAAAAAGTGATCGAGCTCAAAGATGATGCAGCGTGGCAAGAATTTGTGATGCCGCAAACCGAAGGTGCGCTGCAAGCCATCGAGATCAAAGTCGCCGCCGTCTATGAAGGCAGCAAATACACCGATATGTGTCTGAGCGACGTCCAAGTGTTTGCAACTTCGACCACCGTCGATAATCCAGCGTTTGAAAAATCCAAAAAGGTCAAACTGATGACCTGGCGTGCAGCGCGTGTCGCTGCGGCCAAAGAGTTTGCAAAAGGCAAAGTTTCGTCGGTCCTGGGGCCAGCGTATGACGTTGTCACCACGCCAAATGAGTCAAACAGCGAAGACGGTCTCGCTTTCAATACTTCGAAACCGGCGTTCAAAGAGTGGGCCCCGGCATTGGCGATTGCTAATCAGGCCTTGGCCCAATTCAAGGGTGCCGCAGCGACCGGTACCCCACTGGTGCCAGCGCAACTGTTCAAGCCAAGCGGTGCCAAACATCCTCAAGTTGACGGCTTTTTGACGGCCAGCTTAGAACGTAGTTACTACGGCGATCCAGGCGACGGCGCCTATCTGCCAGTGGTTAATGCGGCATCGATCTTTTTTGCTGACCGCAGCAAGATTGCCGAAACCAAAAGCAAAACCACCGTCGAAGAAGCGTTGCGCGCCAGCAAATGTAACGGCAACAAATACTGGGTGATGCGCAGCCACGATCCCGAGAACAAATCACCGGATCGCGTGACCGCCTTGGTGGTGACCGAATGCGGGATGGTTGAAACTCGCGGCGGTAAAGACTTGGCGGTCGCCGCCCAGATTCTTGTGTATCGTGAAGACGGCAAACTTTTATTGGTTGCCGGTACCGCTGGCGGCGAAGGACTTTCGTATGCAAGTGGTTATCGCTGGGCTGATCGTGATGGCGCGCCCGTCATTGTAGCTGCGGCTAGTGCATCGTCGTGGGCTTTCACTACCGTTACGGCCAAGTGATTCGCAACATCGCTGGAACCACAGGTCGCCAGCGCCACCATGCAGCCACTCGTGAATAAACTCGCCGCAGCTACACTTAGTTTGCTGGTAGCAGCTTGCTCCGGCCCCCGCTCCGAGCGTGCGCTCGTTCGCTCCAATTCTGGGCCCCATGCGCCAAGCACGACCAGCCCACCGGTTGAACCGCATCCAGCGCAACCAGCGTGGTACGCGCGGCCCAGTGGCGGGGCCCAACTAATCGCTCTGGGCACCACCGCACCAGCGTTGGTTAGCGCCGAAGCGTGCCGTGCATGTCACGCTCCAATCGTCGACGAATGGGCGGGGTCACGCCACGCCCAAGCGTGGACCAACTCGATTTTTCAAACCGAATTTCAAGTTAAGCCACAGCAGTGGTGCGTCAACTGTCACGCTCCAACCGACGTGCAACAAGCCGAGTTGCAGCGTGGCGAACATCAGCTGGCCGACCAAGGTGTCAACTGCGCAACCTGCCACATCCGCAACGGCACAATGGTCAGCCGCCACCGCGGCGCAGCGTCGCCGCATCAAACCGTCGCTGAAACTTCGTTCGGTAGCCCAGCGTATTGCGCGAACTGCCACAATTTTACTTTTCCGGTATTGGGATTTCGCCTGGGCGAAGTGACCGCGATTACCAACCATCCAATGCAAGCAACGGTAGATCAATTTATGCGCGGGCCGTATGCCAAGGCACCGGAGGGTTGCATGACCTGTCACGGCTCACGATACAATCACGGCTTTGCGGGTTCGCATGACCCGGCCATGCTTGCAGCCGCGATAGCTACCGTAGTCTGCCGCGATCAAAGCTCACTGCGCATGACGGTGACCAACATCGGCGCGGGCCACAATGTGCCGACCGGCGATATTCATCGCCACATCAATGCGAGAGTGTGGCGCTCCTCGGCTCCGGAAAATCTATTCGAGGGTTTTATTGGCCGGCGGTTTGAACCTGCGGATGATGGCGGCAAAACCACGGTCTGGGATTCAACCTTGGCGCCCAAGCGACATCACACGTATGTTATTGCCGAGGCAAATCTCGGCGGTGACCTCGACGAGCCTATCAACGTCCAGCTCGACTACGTCTATGTCTTGAACGAGTTTCCCGGGCCACGCCACACGCCAAAAGAGCCGGTTACCACGATAATGTTTTCACAACGGCAGCCGTGGGCGGCATTCGCGACGTGCGCGGGGCCAGTGCGCTAG
This sequence comes from Kofleriaceae bacterium, assembly GCA_043777635.1. Classification (GTDB taxonomy): domain Bacteria; phylum Myxococcota_A; class Polyangia; order Haliangiales; family Haliangiaceae; genus JABFXX01. The sequence continues at coordinate 5,503 of JAYWHS010001203.1, forward strand.
CCTGGCCATCCCAGTAACGGTACTATTGAGTGGTGAAAGTGGCGATCTTAGTTGCGCTGAGCTACGGACTCACTGGCTGTGGCCGAGTTGGGTTTGTGCCAGCGGCAAGCAATGATGCGCCACCCGACGCTGCCAACCTGATCGGCTGCGCCGATGGCACGCGTGAAGGATTTGTCGATGCTATCGAATTTCCGGCCATTGCAGGCTGCGCGGCGTCGTGGGACGGCACCCCATCGCTGCGTGCTCCCGGTACTGGGGCGCGCTGCGGCTACAGCGTCGACGCGACTGGCACACGTACGAACGAAACCAAGTGCCTAGCGCCGCGCGATGCTTGCGCTGCGGGCTGGCATTTCTGCGGCGAAACCACTGTCGGTGATTGGCTTGAATCCGGGGGGCGACGCGGTCTGGGCGATCTTAGCGAAAGCGATTGCGCCAATGCCGGTGACGCCACCGCTACGGATCGCCGTTTTGCAATAGCCAACTCACATGCCAAACCCGACACCACCATCTGCGAATATGTAACCCGAAACCAGGCCTCACTTTGCACTGATGTGTTTTTCGGCAGTCAGCCTGTTTGTTGTGGCCTTGCCTGTCCCTCACTGGCTCAATGCTCGCAAGCGGTGCCGGGCTGGACCAACACCCCCACAATGGCAACCAACGAAGTGACCGTTGCGACCAGTTGTCAAGCGTCTCGTGATTTGTCACTAGACTCTGTGATCGCCACGCCGCTGATCGCTGGCGTACAGTGCTGCCGCAATCGCTAGCGTGCAGTACAACTACCGCATGACGCGAACTTTATCGTCGGTGCTTGGCAACTCACAACGCCTTGATGGCGGCGCGATGTTTGGCAATGCGCCCAAAGCTATGTGGGAAAAGTGGATACCACCTGACGCCCAAAATCGAATTCCGTTGGCCTGCCGCGCGTTGTTAATGCGCGAGCCTGGCCGCACCGTGTTGTTCGAAACCGGCATCGGCGCATTTTTTGACCCGACGATGAAAGCACGCTTCGGTGTTATCGAACCCGAACATGTGTTGCTGCAATCGTTGG